>JAQWFH010000008.1 GCA_028704515.1 Eubacteriales bacterium | reverse complement strand
CACGATCGGCGCAAAAACGTAATGGAATTGATGGTGCGTCAACTTGCAGTCCAGAAACGGAAACGTGTCCAACCAAAAGTACCGCCACCCCCATGAGCGGCAATACCGAACCATCTGTTTCACGTAACCGCGCTTGATCGCCGCCCACAGCGAGCAGTTCATCCTTCCGCATCCGCAACTCATAATCTCACCCTCCTTTTCAATAATCCGCTAACCAAGCCGTGAGGCGACGGACTACCGCGCCTCTCGACTGTCGTTCGACCGACGCTGCGCGTCGGTCGAATGCGGCAACAAAACCCTGTTCCTTTTGACGCATTTTCCTGTGTGTTGCATCACGATAAAGTCTTCATCTTTGGCTGATAAAACTTTCTCTAACCTAAACTTTTCGCGCTCGGCCATAGCCCGATACTCGCTAATCATGTCTTGTCTTGTTCTGCGCCCGTACAGCATCCATCCATCCGCTCCAGGTATTTGAATCGTTGTCATCTGCTCAGACATTTAAATCTCCTGCCCAACCAAGCCTTTTAGGCGACGGACTACCGCGCCTTGTCTGCCGTGTTCGGCATAACCAAAATAGTTTCTTTGCGGTTGAAAAACGTCTTGTGCTTTCCGCAGAAATGACACTCAAAGTCTTCCTCGCCCGGCAAGCTATTCAACCGAATGAACACCGGCCTTTGCCATACATGCTTTCCGATCATGCACCACACCGCGTGTTTGAGCCTCGTCCACTTGTTCGTTTTCACATGCCCTCCAATCGTTGCCGTTTGCGGTCGCGAAGGTCTCTGTCATATTCCTCTTGCGTGCAATCACCGATATACGCCATTGCGCCAGTTTGTTTGTCTTGCATCTCTTACTCTCCTTTTAAAGGATCCCCGGATAACAAAGCCTTTGAGGCGACGGACTACCACGCCTCACGGCTCGCGTTATGCACCAAAGTCCCGTCATTTGATTTTCGTGATGATCCGTTGGCCTTTGCGCGTGTTAAGCTCAACCTTCAGCCTAGCGACAATCCCTTCTGCAAAGTGTGGTGCATAGCCGATATGCGCTGATTTACCTTCAACCCACTCGCAGCGAGAATCGCAAAAGTGGGAGCACTGTTAACCACAGCACAAAACACGGTCATACCAAATCCTCCAAATAATCAGGTTCAAGATGAAAATCATTATGCAGAATATCTTCCGGATCTTCTCCTTCATAAATCCTGATCTGCGCATCCATCAGTTTCTTTTCAGCCGCCTTTCTCGACAGCTTATCTCGTTCCATCAGAATTTTAACGATTCTGTTCATTATTGTCCTTTGTATACCTTTAAGAGATCGCTATACATTTCGATCTCCAGTTTTGTTTCTTCGATTGTTTCCGTAAGCGTTTCAATCTTTTCAGTTCGGAAAGATGAATCCGCCAAGGATGGATTATTTTTCCATTCCTCCAACGCGCTATTATATCGTTCCAGATCAGCGTTCAGATGTTTTAGCGTCTGTTCAACCCGTTCGATTTTCGTCATGTGGTGATTCCTTTCCTATATCCAGAATACGACGCATTTGACGTTTGCCGTACTGATCTTCGGAATAACCCTTCATGCGCTCATTAAGCCACCATTTTAGGGCACATTCAAGCTCAATGACTCTTCCTTCCGCTTCATTGAGTTTTGACTGTAGATCATTTATTTGTTCTTGAGCGTTCATCTATCGCACACTAATTCAATAATGAAATTAAGGGTGGCAATAACAAACCATACAGCGGCAAGCGTATTACTGTTGTGCATTGCATACGAAGTAGAAATAACAAGACTACACCAGAATGCAACATAGTTTCGTGTAATCATTACTTCCTCTTTTCTTTATCGCATGCACGTTCGCGCTTCGGAACCAACGGCTGATCGAAAACCCGGCCAATCCAACTGAAGAAATTGAAGAAATTGAAGAAATTGTTCATAAAATCAGCACCGAAATCACACACGGCGATTCCGAGATTAACAATAGGAAGAAAGATCACAATAAATCGACCAGTAATTATTCCAATGGTTTCTTCCGGATAGTAGTAATTTATCATACCCTCTTCATACTGTTTGCGAAGTGCTACTTCTTTTGAACAATTTTTGAGGGTACGAAGAGTGAATCCGATTGCACACACCGCAACAGGAATCCAGTAAAGTGCAAATCCAAAAAGGGATTTAAACTGAACCGTATCCGCACAGAACTGCACACACCAGTGAACGATGCTCATATTAATTTCCTTTCACGTTTATTATATCAAAAAGAAAATTGCAAATCACGCGAAAAATAATAAATATTTTTAAGATATGTGATAATCAAATGAACAGGAATTCATTTGAAACTAAAGGCTACTAAAGCTGTCTCACATATCAAACATATTTATATAAAGGCTACGAAATGCAATTAGAACAAAATTGTCCTTCATCATCCGTTCAGTAGGCGCTACTATTTAAAATAGATGAACTTCGTACCAGGCGTCAACACGCGATTTGTTGAAGTACTCTGAACGTAAACTTCATAAATCCCGGTTCCCTCCGGCTTCATTTTCACTGTACCACATTTACCGGTCGGTAATCCGATCAATCCACGAGCATCGTCACCAGAATAAATACGGCCATTACGCTTGTCGCGCACGCAGATATCCTTATATTCTTGGATTTCTTCTGTTTTTGTAAGCGCATAAAAACTCTTGCCCTTCTCAAACTGAAGCTTGAGAACATGCTCGACGAACGGCTTGATCTCAACCTTCTTGGCACCCGGAATGCTGTTGACAGTCTTCGACGTGATATCGGAGAGGATGTAGCTGCCCAGCTTGAGCGCTTTCAGATTCTCCTGCACTTCCTTCTTGTCGATCTGACCGAGATCAACCTTGAACATGCCGCCCTTCATGCTACGCTGGCCAATGGAACGACCCGCCATGAATGCCTGCGTGGTGCACTTCATCGTCTGGTTGACTTCCTCAACACCCTTCTCAGTCTGCTGCCAGATGAAGCAGTTCTCAGTAGAGAAACCGCAATTGACTGCCAAATCACGACACATCTGATCCGGCACCAGACAGCCAATGGTCCAGTTATCAGGAAGAGCCGTAATAACCGCACGCAGCTTGGATCCACCGAAACGATTCTCTGTCTCCTGGCCATCCGTGATCACGTACATGATATGCGCATGATCACCGAACATTTCAGGAATACGACGCAGATCCCGAATAGATTCGATCACACCCTGAATCATCGGAGTACCACCGTTCGGCACGTACATCCGCTTGATGCTCGGCACGCGCAGCACATCCGTATCGTAGATCATACACTCGACCTGAGCCGAGCGCCAACCATCCGTACGGAAGGTGAACACGGAAACACGCGTTTCCTGATTGTTCTTCTTGGACATCTCAGCCAGATCCTTCATCTGATTGTCGAACAGCTTGACCACCGCGTCAGTCAAAGGGCTCATCGAACCAGATGCATCAATCACGTACGTGACGTGATTGACTAAGTTTTTCGCACTATTTTTTGCCATGTTTTGTTTTCCTTTTTGAACGGTGCCATGATGGCACCGATCGTATAAATTGACGCCTAGATAAACAACAGATTAAGCGATTGGATCTCCCACAACACCGTTAATGACCTCACATATAGAACCACGATATGCCCTATAAAATATTTTTCCTGGTGTCGACGCTTTAATTACATCCGCTTCAAAACGCTTTCCAGCGCGGCGAATAGCGCGAGGAAATTGAAGATACGTTTTAGTATCTTCGCAATATGCCTTTAGTTTTCCGTTTACTTCTTTAATAACTACTTTAGCTGAAATGATTACATCACGATCCAAAGCATCCATCGTGATATTAGCCATATACTCTTCTGATCTCTCAAACATCTTTAATCTCCGTTTCTCCTATCTATCTTTTTGACATTCATTGAAATGACGCTTTTTTGTACGTAATTCTTAGTACGCTGACATATATTGCATTTCGGTCCATCACACGTCAAACATGAAACAAATAATTAAAATGTTAACCTTGGCAAGCCTCGCCATTCCGGTTCTCACCTGTTGTGGTGTTTGCGGGGAATAAACTGTCACGCAGTTGCTGAATCCAGCGAGTGTGGTCTTCCGCTCGCTTTACTTCATCTCTGTATTGTTCACGATGATAATGGAAAGTCAACCAAAATTTAAGTTAATATCCCTTTAAAACATTTATAAAAATATACTAGGCAACCAAAAAAATACCAGTTTGAATGATTGCCCAAGAGTTAGAAGTTCTGATACCGCACTCAGCAAATCCAAACCAGCACAAATATAGGATACAACCCACATAAAGGTAAGATAGGATGCCGGAAAACCACATGCAGAACCGTATCCAGTGGCGATGGTAGTTATTAGCAGCCACCTAAATACTGCGTAAAACCGCCAATCCATATTACGCCTGTTCCTCGTCTATAGTTGAGAGAGACGGAAGAGGTTTGTGAGGCCCCACACAGCTAATACGCCATATACCTTTTCGGATTGATCCCGTTGTCAATACAGCTTTAATGAGATTTTCCTCTGATTCCCATACAACCGATTTTTTAGTAACTTTCACTATCGGAATATCTAAAGTAAGAAGCTTTTCTTCTAAGGTATCTATGAGTTTCTGTTTCGATCCTGTCACATATACTTCATATATCATTACTTTCGCAGCAGGATTCCGCCCACTACGATACGTACTAATCGTAGTGGGCTTATATTCCTTTAGGGAATTAGTAACAACATTGCGTATGCTGATAGCTGTCATTGTTAGTTAAAGAACCACGAGAACGCCCGGTGGAGCACGGAGAGGGTAATCTCCTGATAGATCAGCCACTTGATAATGGCGATAGGGTAGAAGATGAAGTCCACGATGCTCCAGCAGAGACTTCCGTGAATGGCGTAGCCTACCATAGCAGTAAGAGTCGCCAGGATAAGATGGATAGGGCCGCTGATACTGTTGACAATAACTCGGTCGCTCATTTTATTGTTCCTTTTTTGTTTCGGTTACTTCATCGAGAAATTCTTGTGCAGTTTCAAAACCGAAGTAATTTCTTACAACTGTGTTCACTTCACGCATTCTTTTTGCGTTACTAACTTTTATTATCGACCATAATGCATATTGATATTCATGTATCAACTCATTCACACACTCATCAATACTACCGTTTTTATACGTTTCTGAATCAGTATGTATGAGGTCGATAAATGTATCCCATATATGCCGTATTATTTGTTTTTTGGTTTTAAGCAAGTTTGTTTCTTTCATATTCATATTATACATGAGAATTTCAAAAAATCAACAATAAAAAAAGTTGTTCAATACGGCTCAAACTGTTTATCAATCGCATCTCTCATGCCGCTAGGAATGGCAAAAGAGGATATAATGATTTCATGGTTACATCCGATACATGTAGCGCTATATGTACCGTTAGTCTCAGTAATATCCCCTATTTCAATTTCCAACATGCACGGACAATGGGGACATCTCATTTCGAAAGACGTTTTAGAATTAAGTATTTTCATTATTCCCCCTTGCGCAGGCGAACTTCAGCCTTGTCGTTGGATACCCGAAAATATGCTTCATTGATACTTACAAAACGGAAACTCCATTTGCAAGGTGTATTTTGATAATCGACAGTATCGATTTCAATACCGTCGTTCGTTTTTGTCCATTTAAGGGAAACGGGTCGCCCGCCTTCGCGTTGCTGTGTACCGGAAAAATTCTTCTTGAAGACGAATTTAGTTCCAAGAGGAGTATACCACGAAGGGCCTACAAAGAACATATCATCACTCTTCAATACAGGCTGAACATTGTTAGTATTCATCCGCTGAAGTTCTTCCATTACTTCTGCTGCTTCGTTGATTTTGCTGGACTGTGTATACCGCTGGAGAAGTCGCTGCAGTTCCTTCTCATATGATGCCTTTAACGGAGCCGTTACACGAACAATAGCAGCATTATAAGAACCGCGCAAACGTTCCAGTTCACTCACCTCACCGAATGTGAAAGATGCTATTACCAACATTGAACACATTACTGCTAACTTTTTCATTTTTACTCCTCTCCCAGAATTTCGATAATCCTTTTCATATGCTCTTCTGTCATACCCTTGTGAGTAACTGTTTGAACGAAAGACCTTCCAAACCGTTCAAGGTCATCCCACTCAGTATTATCAAGAATTACAAATTTAGTTACCTCTGGATGTTTTTCGATCCACTCTTCAATTTCAACCGCTCGCGGCTCATTGCCGTTATGATCAACTGTCGCACCGATGATATGCTCTGCGATATCCTTTCCTAACCGCTTTTTAAGGTATTCCGTTGCGACATCATCTAAACGCCACGAAGTACTCAATACAATCTTGCATCCTGTTTTTCGAACAATATTCCGAATAAACTCAACACGAAATTCATCAAGTCCTCTCCAGGCAACTTCCGGAAATCGCCCCGGAATCCATGACGGTGTACCATCAGGAGTAAGAATCACGTCTTTTGTTTCCCAACAATTCAAACAATCATCTACGTCTAAAAATAGAACTTTCATTTCTTTGCCATTATAATATAAAACAATTTGAGAGAGGTCACGACTAAAAAAAAGAATTCTACGACTTAAACAGTTATTTTATTATTTCTTTTTTCCGGATAATATTTTTTGTATAATTCTGCCATTTCCGGTGGTATCTCACTGTAGTCTTTATAAAACCGTGGAGATGCGGCTTCTCTTAATTTACGCTTTGCGTAAGGCATTTTTCCTGGTGGATACCATTGTCTATATTTTTTGATATGATTGTAAAAATGGATATATGCGTTCGCGCCTTTGATATAGTTTGAAATATCAATCGGTATTTTATACTTTTTAAAAAGGCGAACAGCTCTTTTTTCACAATCTAATTCAATTTCGCGTGTTGTGTTTAGGCAGAAATCGAGGCGTTCTTGTGAAATGGGTTGATTTCGATATACTTTAAGAGATTCTTCAACAGATATAGACTGATAATCATACCATATCTGTTCTTTATCTTTCCATTGAAGAAAATGACAAAATTCATGGGCAAAGATCGGACCCCATTTTGTTAATGGTTTTCCTATTGCACATGCGAATATTAATTTTTTCTCATCAGTATCATCCCAAAAACCGTTTACTTGAACACCTTCTTCTAGGATATATATTGTATCAGTATGCGATAGGTTTATTTTAACATTGTTATCACATAATTCAGATACGCAGTCTAAGAAAAGTTTCATCCATCTATTTTCATCATTGCCCATTATATAGATAATTATCTCTTGAAAGAGAAAAAATCATTATTTTTTACAATTCTAGAAAAGTAACATGCTGAATAATTTCGTCATATGTATTTGCACAGAAAATTGAATGTTTTTGTATGATTTCAATCGGCCACGTATCAGTATAAACAGGATCTTTTAGATATTCCTTTACAACAGATACGAAATGTGCTCTGGTATCCGTATTATTAATATGATTAAAAATCATTAAGTTTTTTGAACCGCTTCCGGGCACTAAATAAAACATGTTACCTCACAAATCATGTAGAGCTTTGCTCCAAAATGAATTAGAATGTGCTCTAAACTGATTCATTTCAGCTTTGAGTGAAGGATTTTCGTCTAAAGTAAATAATTTAACATCTTGTCGGCGTTGTATGATCAAGCCTTCCAACTGATTTGCTCGCTGTGATAAGCATTTCTGTGCTTCATGCACTTTCTGTATTTCATTTGCATACGATTGAGTAACAGGATCTATCTTTAATTTTTCTTTTGTTAAATCGGATAATTGTGCACTCTTAATTCTTTCATTTTCGTCGAAGATATCCGCTTGCTTTGCAATCTCGCGAGCTTTGTCTACTTTTTCTTTAATTAGCGGGAAATCATCAATGAAAAGATAACAATCATATTTTGCCTCATATCCGCCGCCACCGC
This sequence comes from Eubacteriales bacterium, assembly GCA_028704515.1. Taxonomy (GTDB): domain Bacteria; phylum Bacillota; class Clostridia; order Peptostreptococcales; family Anaerovoracaceae; genus UBA1440. Next base: position 45,731 of record JAQWFH010000008.1, on the reverse strand, counting down.
TACCCGTGTGAAATCCTTCTACCTTTCCACCGCGTGTCCAACCAGTGAACATATGACCTGCATATTCACCAGTTTTATCTGGCTTTATAAATTCTACTCTACCTTCATATCCTGGATACGAGGTCGGTTGCGTAGGATCACTAGATCCCCAGTTTGTTTTTTTCCCAATCGGCGCGTGATGCGAATGCGACCACCTTACATTTTCTTTAAATTGAATACTAAGACTGACAGTAAGATTTTCGCCTGTTGCTTTTGAATATTCGTTTAGCAATTGTTCAAGATGCGAAATACTTTTTGCTTTGAGTCGAATATTAGATTGCATTTCCTTTACGAGTATTTCTTGTTCATTTTTTTTCCGAACATTTTCAACATCAGGACATGTCTTCTCGTGTTCGGTTACTTGTTTTTTATTCCCTGTAAAGGAACAACCTTCGCATTTATAACGAGATACCTTTTTCATAAAAAAATAAGGTAGACCGGATCCCCGTCTACCTGTTTGATATCAATAAGGCATTAACCCCTCACAGGAGACCGGACAAAACCCTTTGCATCCTTGAAGTACCGCTTTGCGCGAGCCTCCATCTCCGTAAGTGCCGCATCCATGCGAGGATGCTGAGGACAAAGCCGCTTACCGAGAGCCATCGTATCGACACGCCGGAGGGCGATATTGAGCCCAACAGTCTTGCGGAAGCGCTCCTTATCGACACGACACGTACTGCCCGTAATATAGACAGTATCATTCGCATCCACCTTCGACGCCACGACACAGCTGATAGGCTGATTATTCTCATCCTTCACGAACTTAACCAGTGTATTTTCCATTTTGTTTCTTTTCTTTCTTTACTCGTTGTTGTTTGGTATCCTTCGATGTAGATCGAAGAAATTTATTGAAGCTGAATAATAGATTCGATGTTATTGATTCCAACATACATCAATTTGGGTTTTAATTCTTTGAACGAAACCTCAGTGATACTTCCGTCCTCGGTACTTGTCTTCACTGAAAACTCCTCGCATTCAAATATAAATGAATTACCCGATTTATAATTAATTTGAACTTTGTACATATAACCTCCTGTCTTATTATATGATAGTTTTTATAAAAAGTCAAGCTGAAAATTATCAGTCAAAATAATTTTCAGAACGTTCTGGCTCATCGCCCAGTGAGAAAATATACTTCTCACGCGCGCGAGGCGTTTTGACCTTCTTTGCACAGGTAATACAAAACTCAGTATTAGGCAGTGCCTCAATACGTGCAGGCTCAATTTGATTCTTACAAATAATACAGTTATTCATGGTAGAAAAGATGTTTGAATTTCAGCAATTTCTTGAATTTCGGGACGATTCCAATGTGATATAAAAGAGTCTGCCCATTCTTTTGATTTGGGGTTTATAAGTGTATTCTCTATAACTGTTGGGATTACTCCCATTTTAGGTACAGCACGAAGAACAAATATATTTGTTCTAATAGCACAATCAATATATCTTCTGTCACTATACATCTGTGCAGACGCAGAGGTCTTTAGAAGAGCATCTTTAACAGATGGTTGTGGAATATCCAATATTAGCCAAAAAGACGGCACATCAGAACTTTGTATTATTAAACGCGGAATATCAATACATCTCTGTTTAATTCTTTCTACATCGCCATGATCTACGTCCAGTGTTGGTAAAAACATTCCATCCTCCGTAATAATCGGAGTATAGATATGAATTTTTTCATTTATTTTTGCTCTGATTTTAGCAAAGATAAATGCCTCTATATCACTCAAAGAATAATACCGATTGGTAAAGTATTCGTTATCCGAATCTGGCTTTGGTTGAATCGTCCCTTGAGTAAGGAGAGGCACAAATTCATTATGAGGTTGCCCCAGCCAAATGGAGGGGCAAATCTCTCTCAAAATATCCACACGATAATTCAAGATATTAAGCCCTTTTCTTTAAAGGAGAGTCTTTAAGCATCCATCCTCTTGCGGCAAACTTGGCATGATTATCGAGCATCTTTTTTGCACCAGCTCTTGCTTCACGGAGACAATTAAGGTCCGTAAGTTTTTCTTTAATATCCTTATCGTATTGGTCAATGGTGCTCTGGATGTCCTTAATTGTATTTCCTTCTACTCCATTCTTAGTATAGACAATACCGTCAATGATATAAGAAACCTCAACAACAGATGATCCTTTGCTTTTACCTTTAGCAGGAGATTTAATAATGATATCAGTAACATTATCATCAGAAGGATTGATAATATTGGTTTGCCAGCTATACTTCTTTCCAAAATTCTGCTTCGCATTATCTGCACCGCACATCTTATTCTGGCAAATCCAAATTTGGTCATCCTCACGATAAATGACGGCATGGTTGATAAATTCATTCTCAATGCGACAAGAGATTACTGTTCCAGTATGTAATAGTTCTTTATAATTCATTTTTCTTTCCTTTCTCTAGTTTTGACAACACCCATTCATATCCATGCTCTTCGTGCGGGAGTGTACATTCGGAACAATCTTTAAAACCATTCTTAAGTACTTTCCATTTCCCGCCGCATTCAAACGTGAAATACAATGGGCAAAAACAAAATAAACAATTTATATCTGTTAGTTCTTTATGACAAGGATAGTATTTACAATCCTTATTACAAAAGAATTTGTGACTATTCGTCATCATAAATTAATGTATGAAGGCACCAGGATAATACACACTAAAAGTATGAGGCCTGGTATGATAAAGGGCCTGCTATTCCGATGACTTTATATAGCAACGGAAAATACCATAACTATTGCAAACAATATAGTTATCAATATACCAGCGGCAATCTTTTTCTTTAAGTTCATTACTCTTCCTCGGTCTGGTCGCACCCGCCTTCAAGTAAGACACCAGTCTTACCATCATATTTTTGACCGAATCCACAGCCGAGCTTCACGCCATGTGCGCGAAAGCACTCAGAACACATTAACGCCCATGGACCACCTTTAAAGGATGTTTTTCCGTCAACAAACCACGGAACCTTTCCACAGATAGGCCCATGACAAATATCACATTCATCATAGGGAGATAACCATCTCTTTACTTCAGCCATTGTTTGTTTCCTTTCCTTCTATTTTTTCTAATGTATCCAGATAGATGACATTAAATTCATCTTCAAACCAATCATAGAGAGAATCTATCTGATCCTTTTCTACTTTACGTTTACGGCTGGTGAAAATTTCAACCAGCGTTTCCATTTTCTCTATTGCTAAATCGACTTGTTTCTTTTTATTATTAGAAAGATTCAAAGGACTTGCTTTGAGAGATAGGATTTTTTTCTCAGCTTTTGTAATAGATGTCAATGCGACCTCTCATTATTCTTTATTTTCAAGAATATTGACAGCCCAGCCTAAAGCACAAAATAAGCCAACAATACATGCAACTATTTTATCCATCGAATATAAAGCACAACATAAACCCGTTAAAAGTGCAATTACGAATAAAGCCATAATCATCTTCGCAATTGTCATTTTTAAGACGGAAACACGTTTCATTTTCTTAATACCTTTGCCGTTTTGGCTTCAGTATCGAACTCAATTCGAATATATTCGCCATATTCGACATATTGTTTCACCAATTCATCAGCAAAAGAACGTTCTTCTTCAGAAATGTCTTCTAAGCGATCTAGATCTTCTAATACATCCGGGGTTTTAAAGGTAATAATAAATTTCATACATCCCACCTGTCAATATCAACAACGTAAGGAAATCTCGGAATTTTGTCTTCGGGAGAAACTCCGAAGAAACGAATAGTACATTTTCTTCCTATATAACTGATTGAATTTTGCAACATTTCTTTGAGCTTCGTATGAGGAGCTTTGATATTCGAAAAGAAAATACGTCCTTCATCAGTGTGTGTTTGGATCTTCGCCGCCATATTAGCTTTAAGACCCTTTCCGGGAAGGACTCCATCCACAATAAATTCGGCGTCATCAAATACCTTATACTTTAAAAGATATTTGCTGCGCTTATTTTCGTATGGCCCGTTGACTCGTACAATAACACCTTCATATCCCATCGCAAGATACAAATCGTGTTTACGCATTACTTCTTCCTCAGAGAAAACCTCTTCAATGGGAACGATTTTGATACAGCTATGCTTAGCCACAATAGGTTCAATTATTTTAACCATTGCAGTATAGCGATCGAAGAAGTCCGCGGATTGGTCAAGGTCTCCAATGCTCGGGCAATCGTAAATATGGTACTCTGCCAATTCGGCAGACTTAAAGATGTCCTCAAGGGTCAATTGCGTTTTACGAATGATACTGGAGATTTCGTTAAAGTCATCATGGAGATCATGATTATATGCCTCACCGTCCAATCGAAGCATTGCATCCGATTGAAAAGCTGGCTTGAGTGCCTCGAGAATATGGGGAATACTCTCATATTCAATACCATTTCGCGTCGTCGCCGTCACTCCGTTTTTAGGAGTAACAACACAACGATGGCCATCTAATTTTGGTTGAACGAAAACTCGCTGTTTACCCCATTTAATCTTCGGTTTCTTGTCGATAAACTTATGTGCGAGCATCGGCTTGAAAAACGGAGCCTCATCATCTACTTTATCCAGTGAATCAACATACCCCAAATCTTGCTTCTTCTGGTGTTTACTAGTTGCTTCCGCAAGAGCCTGTTCCTCATCAGTAGTGGCATTAGCACGACCGATATTTTTTCCAAAGCAAATAGTTGGTTCTGATTTGGTAATCACACCACCTACCTGCCCGGCTTCCGTAAAAAATGAGCTACCCTCTACAAAAATCTGCCACTGTTGCGGTGCCCCAGTTGCTGCGCGTTTATATAAAACAGGAAATTCTCTCATACTCATATCCTTTCTTTTTGGTCTTTATTATATAATATTACGAATCAAAGGGCAATAAAAAAAGAGGGAAAATATTTTGTAATCTGTGGGTCCTCAATTGCCAGAAAGAGAAAACATATACAAAATATTCCCTCATATTGATAAATATTTATAGCCAGAAGGAGAAATATAATGAATAAATGTAAAATATGTGGTGCGCCAACAAAAAGAATAAGTAAAGCTATCGGATATCGGGTTTACTGCTCGCCTCAATGTTCCAATTCAGATCCTGACAAAAAAATCAAAGCCAAGCAAACATGTTTAAAGCGATATGGTCATAATAGTTCAGCATGCAGCGAGAATGTTAAAAGTAAATCTAAACAAACATGTCTAAAACGATACGGTGTTACTAATCCCGGTATGTCAAATGTTTTTAAAGAAAAACGGAAAAATACCTGTATTGAACGTTATGGTGCGCCTAGTCCTATGCAAAATACATTAGTTAAAACTAAATATGTATCAAATTTTCATGAAAAATATGGGGTAAATAATCCATTACAATTAGACAGTGTTTATATAAAAAATGTAAAAAATTCGTTCAAAACGAAAAAATATATTTTACCATCAGGCAAAATTATTTTTAAACAGGGATATGAACCGAAATTTTTGGATTTCATTTTTCAAAATAATATACTCAAGGAAGATGATATAGTATATTATCCTACATCTATATCATATGTAAATGTTAATGGCTGTAAAGCAAAGTATCATCCAGATTTTTTTATTCCTAAATGGAATCTGATTATTGAAATAAAATCAAAATATACAATAGATATGGACGAAAACGTATTATTGAAAGAAAATGCGGTGAGGTCTGTGGGGTTTAACTATATCAGAATATCTGATAATATATTTTCAGAATTTATTTCATATATAGAAAATATTAATTAAAAATGAGAAGAGTCAAGCGTTTTTTCTTGACTCTTTCTTTTTTACAGTTTACGTGCGCTTGATGAAGCGACCGTCGGGACCACGAACCGGCTTCTGCTTCTTGATGAAGCGACCATCCGGACCACGGCGAGGCATCTTACGAACAGCTTTGAGTGTGCCATCCTTGACCTCATAGAGATCATTATTCTTGACATCACCGATTGCCATAGGCGCATCCTCAGAGCAAAGATCGCTCGTAGAAGCAACCTCCTGAAGAACTACATACTCACAGCATCTCATCTTGGTGTTGTTATAATCAGCAGGAATGGAAACGACGTCCTTCGGATTGACCTTCACGATAACCGTCCGCCCCTGTCCATTGTGATAATAGGGCAGGTAGTCTTCACTACAGACGTGAAGTCCATTAGAACAGGTACGATTGCGATCAGCGTCAACCTCTTTACGCTCCATCTTCACAACAGTTCCGATAGAGTTATCCATCTTGCCCGTGTAAAAATCCTTCCAGTCGCGGTTAATACGCTTGTATGCCAAGAAGCATCCATCGTCCGTGAGAGCAAATCCCTTTGCTTCAAGAAAACCATAGAGCTCGTTCACCGCGTATTCAGTCGGATTGAGCATCAGATTTTCAAAGAAACGAACGAGAGGCTCGAAGGGAAGACCATCGCGATAAAACTTGATAATCTTATCAACGAGGACGTTCTTAACAACTTTACCGCGAAAATAGATTTCACCATTTTCGATCGTGATATCACGGTTATTGAAGGCAATCTTCAATCCATGTTCGACGTCAATCAAATCTAGCACAGCATCAATATCTGCTGCACTTAGAGCCTCTCGAATGTCATCATAATTGACATGATTCTTCGAGATAATTCTTGACTTTCCGTCGATGTTAAGAGTAATGTTACCCTTAGCACTGATGATATAGTTAAATATGGGTTTTTTCATATTTTTATTATACTTTATTTTTGCAAAAAAAGCAACCTACTTCTTCGGCAAAAAGGCTTTCAAATAATCCTTAACATGTGCTTCAACTGTAGGAGATAATACTGCATAACCAGTATTTAATGAACGCCAAAGAGGACAATGTTTATTGATATGTTTCTCACATACTTCAATATCATCCATTGCCTTCTTTGCTTCTGTGGCATACATACGAGAACAGAATGAACGCACAGCTTCTTTTCTATTATAATCTCCCCATTGCTTTTCGCTATATTCCGCTACGGAAGGGATATTATCAAAGACAATATAATCCTGTAACTCAGGCTTCATAGAAGATAGCGTATGAAGCAATCCCATTTTCTGAATACCCATCCATGTTGCAAGGGAAACAGAAACACATGTATCTAATTTGTATTTTGCCTCAAATTGCTGTTTGCAATACTGATCAAACGTAATCCAATTGGGCGCATTCTGGAACTTTTCAAGTTGTTTTTCTTTGACACCATAAATCACAAGAGATGTAGTATCAATGCCAGAATCTGTTAGAAGTTCAAGATGTTTTGAAATGTAATTATGTGCCGGAGTATCATTGATCTTAAATCTTTCAATGAATGCATACACACCGCCTGCATTGAAATCAAATTTATCCGGTGCGTCCCATACATGTTGAGTTCTATTCCAAACTAGAACCTTTTTATAATAGACCGGATTTGCTTCTGATTTTTCCTTTTCATATTCGAACTCGCTGAGATTTCGAACGGGAATATCATCAGGGAGACCTACTGCCTTTTTGTATTCCTCCCAAAGATTATTAGGATCATCAAAAACAATAATAGAGGTATTCATTGTTTTTTCAGCAGATACGACACGCTTGATGACTGCGTAAAATACATCACACTTGACAAAGGTATACTTTGTGGTAAGTGTAAGATACGAAGTGTTTCGCAGTTTTCTCTCTGACGGGCCTGCGGAATAAATAGGCACACGGAAATTCAATGATTTAAATTTTTCGTGTATGTCATGCGTTGGATAGAATTCTATGTTTGTAGAATCCATATATTTGGTTTTCCAACGAGGGGAAAGCGATTGAAGAATATTGGTACCTTGATAAAAAGTAACCATATCCGAGTATATTTGCGTTGCCTTCCAATAGCTGTCTGCCTGTTGAAGTTGATCATTAGCGTCTTGCTGCAGATCATTCCACATGGCTTTGGCTTTCTCCCGCAGAACACGTAAAGTCTCCGGTTCGTAAGAAATTTCTTCACGTGATGCGGTTACTTCCAGTTCGCCGATATTAAAAAAGAGATCAATATCTGCACTGGTATTATGAGAAACCTCGCGATTGGTAATCGGATATGCAATATTACCCATTACTGCATACATACCCGGAGATGTATTCTTTTTACGGATTCCCCAACCGTTACCCTTTTTAATATATTCAATTGTAGAAAGAGTAACATCAGTTCTACCTGCAATAATAGGCAGGGGATTGTAGTATCTCAGTGTATCCCTTGCTTCTGAAGCAAAGGTACTAAAATCGCAAGACTCAACGCTAAACGAAACTTCTAGTCCGTTATGTTCCGTAGTATCCTCTTCATTAAAGAGAGTAATAGTAGGACAACCAGTTTCATTTAGGAATACACTATAGATGTACTTCTTTCCATTGTAATAGCTGGTTACAAGGAAAGTGTCTGTATAACAAAGAGGAGTCTTACTTCCGAGACCCATACAACCAATATAATCATTAGAATTGGTTTTTGGAGATTCGAAGTATGTTGTGTATACGGTTAAAATATTCTCAGGAGAGATACCGGTACCGTAATCGCGAATACTGAAGTTGGGATTCAATGCATTCGGAAGAGTGATTTTGAAAGGAGTTGCAATATTATTTGCTTCTTTGTGTGCATCGTATGCATTAGCAGACAATTCACGAATAATCGCTCTGATTTTATTAGAATACAAAGCAGAAGACAGAATTTTAAAGGCCTTTGCAGAAGCCTTAATTCTAAATGCCTGCTCGCTCGTAACACCCGAACGAACAATTTCACCGTTTGCGTTATTTGTAATCATAGAGAAATTTTTACTTCGATTTTCAGTTTCATGTTTGCTTTGAGTTGTTCAGAGGAAATTTCACCTCGCAGAAAACTGATTCCATTCGAATATTTTATACGTTGATACGTAGTCGGAGTATCATTATAGTTATGAAGCATATCGGCTATCTTTACTCTCTGTGCGCGAGGATGATTAAGAAGATTAGCCAAATATTCCTCATAAGTGATTCTCTTTGTTTTTGTAAGGGCTTCGATATCTCTAATGATGTCTTCCGGGATGCCGAAAAATAGAATATGCGATACAGTATATTCTGTATCTTCTAATACGTCATGAAGCCATGCAATAGCCTTTTCTTCAGGAGTAACCATGGCATTGGCGACGGCTTCCGGATGTGTAATATACGGAGTTTTTCCGTCCCCTCTAAATTGATTTTGATGTGCGATAGTTGCTAGTCTCTTCGCAGCATCTACTATATCCACTTTTCTGATCATAATGCTGTTATAACATTCATAATTGCCTAGTTCGAACCGAACTTAAAACTCTTAAAACAATTATCAACTCCATCTGCGAAGAAACCTAATTCATTCAACTCTGCCTTATCTTCAGCGGATACCAGAGAAGGATCACAACAAACCCATAAACATTCATACTCACAATGAGTAGGATAGTTCAGGTTACAATGCTTCCTCATAATTTGAAGTGCTTTGATTAAGTCGTCCATAATAATCTCCTATGGAGTGGAGGTTGTCCACTCCTTTTAATTTCTTACCAATTTACGGTATTCACACGAATCTGATAGAACTCGTATTCCTTCAGGATCACACCATTATAGCAAAAACAACTATTACAGTCACGTGAAAAAAATTGTGTGTTTATTAACGATCGGATATAATTTGCGCGACACTATCACCCACTCACTTCTGCGGCCCAGCGCCTCGCTGCGTCTGTGTTGCTTGGGTACATTCCAAAATCGTTCACTATTTAGCTCCGTTGTGGGTGCGGTCTAACCAGTCATTCAAGCCGAAGTGGCTTCGCCACTCGGCTTAATTCCGGTGTTATCCTTCATTCCGCCGTGCGCCTCGATCAGCGTTTCCACCAACTCAATCGGCACGTAGCCATAGACCGTTGCGGTCGGCGTCTCCGGGTCTTCGCAGTAGTGCATGATCTCCGTCGGAACGTCAGACGGGTAGCCGACTTCCACTTGATACCACGGCCCTAGGTTCGTTCTTGGCGAGCAGTACGCTCCGTGCGATGCCTGCACCGAAAGCGAAAACCCGTCCGCGCATTCGATGCGCTTTGCCAACGGAAATGAGTAATCGTCTTGCACCTTCGGGTCGTTGGCGTCCCGCTGGCTCATCAGGTATTCGTTCAAGTCCATGTTCTTCTCCTTGTCCTAGAAGGCTAACTTTTCATTCCACCGGACCGCTGCGCGGCCGGTGAATTCAGGCGTTCAAATGTGCGCAAACGAAGACCACAAATTGAATAATAATCGGTATCCAAAATCTCTAGATCACCGTGCTTATCCTTCAAGGTTTGTGCTTGAGTGATCAATTCAGATAGTCTCATCTTGAAGAGCCTCCTCCAAGCACTCACGAAGAAAAGCATCGTGAGTCGGTTTGTTATCTTCGGTGAACTCTTTTTCAGTTGCTTCAGACATTATACGAAAATACTGCACAATATTTGATCGATGCGCATTACTCTGCTTTACAATCTGTTTGCAAATCTTTTTGAGCAACCAGATATAAATAGGATAAATTCTCCTATCAGAAGTTTTTTCCGTTAGGAATTTCCAATCTAACATTCCTTCTGTCATACCAGATTAACTCCCTCGATAATACCTTTCCCGAGGCCATTCTTCTCGGAAATATCATTTACGTTGATAGGACTCAACTTGATGAAGAAGTATTTCGGATCAAAGTATTTCTTCAGTTTTTCGATATCGAAATCAGCTTCGTCAACGAGAGTGAGGTTGACCGTTGTCTTCAAATTACTTTGAGTACGAATCTGACCAAGCTCTTCGATCGTCATCTTATTCGGATAAGGAATAAGTTCATTGCGTCTCTCTTCATCTAACGAATGCAAAGAGACCTGTAAGGTGATATTTTCCTTAATCCAACTGAAGTCACTTCCCTTAATACCCACTGTAGAAATGTAATGATGAGTGCCAGGATATACAAATTCTACCTTTTCAACAGCACGACGAACATTGTCGATATTCAGAAAGGGTTCACCCATGCGCGTGTAATTGATTTTATGTTCCTTAGCTTCAGTAAAAGGAAATTCGACATTTTTCTGTGTGATGAATTTAACCTGTTCTACTATTTCTTCTGCTGTTAAATTACGCCATTTCTTAAGTTTACCAGTGGCACAAAACTTGCATTTTACAGGACACCCAGACATACACGATATACCTATAAGATATCTTTCACCACGATTACCTATATCATAAGATGTAAGCATATTCTGCTTTTTTTCTATTGCATCCTTGGTGTAGTACGGAAGGAACGTATCAGTTACCTCGATAGGATAGTTATCCTCTGTATATAAAACATATACTGCACCGTTTGTAAATAATCTTTTATTTATCTCTTTCACATGTCCACCCCTTTTCCCATGTTTGTTTTCGTTTACCGCGCGCGATGTTCCACATTATTTCAGGCGATATATTATGTTCTAAACAAAAAGTTATTATACTTCCCTTTATAATATGTACGGTACCATCTGTATGTTTTAAAATCCAAATATTTGCATTAGGATTTTTCTCTCCTAATTTTGATTCTCTTAATTTTTTTCGAACATTTTCTGAATTAGTTGGATTATTTTTATGCATCCTTAAACTATGTTTAAGACGATTTTCTTCCTTTTTAGATGGATTGTTTTCCCGTAATCTTTTTGATGCATCTCGTTTCATTTGTTCGGTTACATTTATTTTTCTCAAACCCTCTTTAAATTGTCTTTTCATAGTTCTTTTCATTTTTTCAACTGAAAGAACTGATCGCTTTCGTCCCAATTTTTTCTGTGAAATCTTTTGTTTGGATTCCGTTGTATGATGTTTTCCGAAAAATGAATTTTTCGCACCCTTTTTATTCTCTATTAGATTAATATAATCCGGATGATTAGTATATAAATCTCCTCCTTCGCCGCCAGGTGCTATATTATAACCTATATTATCATTAGTTGAATTATAAAATGCTATATAGTATTTTTCTTTTTCGTTTAATTCGGAGATACTACTACATGTGCACAATAATTCCTTTTCAAATGATATTTTACCATACTTCTTTATTGCATGTAAAAGTTTTATACCCGATCCCAAATACATTATACTTTTTTCGTACAGTTTTTCACTTTTTCCGATATAAATCTTTCCATTTATCTTGTTTCGTGTCTTATAGATATACATTAAGTGTTTCCTCCTTGTTTGGTTGTCATGTAAATATTTATCAAACAAGGAGGAAACTTCTTAGTGCTAATCAGAAATTAATGCTAGCATACCACAGGCAGCACCTGCCTCAATCTCGGCGCGCGTGGCAATAGCAACCGCGTGTTCAAACCCCGCAGCTTCCAACTGTTCTTTAATCTTATTCATTTTATTCTCCTTTTACGCAACTATTATAGCAAAAACAACTATTATTGTCACGTATAAAATTATTAATTTTTAACTTATTTCTGTTAACAACGATTAGGTGTTCCGCCTCCGCCTCTCGAACACGGGTCAATGAACTCGCGTGTAACCGATGCTGTAGGAAGTTTCATACCAGCGCTCGTTGCGTATTCTTTTGCATCCTTCTCGGAAAGAATACCACCTTCAATCATAGTCTTCAGTTTAGTCTGAAATTTAGTCTTGATTCGCTCCTGGACATTATTGGACTCTTCCGTGCGAATAGTTTCTAACACAATATCAAGAAAACTCTTTACTTCTGCTTTCATTTAGTACCTCGTTTGGATTTTATTATCCTTAAACACAATAAACGACCCCCTTTCATAACAGGGATTTAAACAATGACGTATATAAAATCGAATAACGTTCCCGTTTTTACATACGTATGCGTAATTGTCGCACTCACACACATTTTTTACCGGAAAATCCCAGTGCGTATAGTGTAACACCTTCTTATTGAAGATAAAGTTTTTAGGATCAATAAAATGACTCTTACACCATTCGTTAACAGGCATTAGGCCGACAAATGCTACCTCTTGAATTCCTAATGAATTAGCCCATTCAAGATATTCGTATATCTTTTCTTCACTATCGATTCCGCCCTCAATCAAATTACACGAGAAATTGATTTTGGATTTACCTGGATATCCTTTAATTTTTTCATCAGATACAACAGTCGACACCATAGACGTCATCATTTTTGCATGAGTGCTTTGTTTGTAATGATGTCTTGATAAAGAAATATTATCAACGTATTCCAAAGAATCCAACATATGCTGTTGTAAAAATAATCCGTTTGTACAAACAACGGTTTGTGCGTCACATACAGCCTTTACAAACTGTAGTGCAAATGCTAACTCTTTGGGAAATAAACTAGGCTCACCCCCGGTAAAGGTCACCTTGCCAATATTTGTTTGATTTAATACATCAATAATAAATCGCGCAAATAACCTAAAATCGAAATCTGTTCCAGTTCTTACTGGATTACAACAAAAGGCACATTCGTACTGACATTGGTTTGTCAGGTTAACACTGATGTTAACAAAGTCCCCTCGCGGGGATGTCTTACTATCACACACGCAAGACATCTCACGGAGGGGAATTTCAATACCTTGTATTGTAACGGTTTTCATCTTTACAGACCAGCATACGGATCAGCATACTGCCAGAGCTTCCGCCCAGCGTTGAGGATATCCGTCTGCGTAAGCGTCACACGATACTTCTTATCGACGATGTAGATCGTGTCATTCTCATTCTGTGTCACCAGATCCTTAACACCGACACGGATGCGAGTCTTACGGATATTATCCTCATCCACCAGACGCGGTTCATTCGACTTACCAGCCTTGTTGATGTGCGGCTTTACCTTCGGCTCTTTCCAGATGTCGAGGTTGGCAACCTTGGCTGCGAAAATATTCGCCCAAAGCGGATTATCTTCGTATTCGAAGTAGTTGCGATAAGTCTCACCCGTCTCCACGTCAACCACCTGAACGGTGTAGTTTTCCTTGGAGAACTCCGGAATGATGTTCATCATCTTAACCGCCTCGAGAGGAGACTCCTTGTAGCGATTAACCTCTTCTACCAGAGCCTTGAGCATGTCAAACGTGAACCGACCGAACAGACGTTTCATACCACAGATGCCTTTAGTATGAACGGTATCGTAAAGATTCTCGTTACAGTACTCCTGAATAGTCTCGTCGGTGAGACCACCGAACTCGAGATTATAGAAGATGCGACCTGGACGATTCTTCATCATCGTAGTAACGTGCTCGCACTCGTTGCACGTAAACACGAACAACTTCTTCGTGATCAGCAGCCCGTCGAGAAGAGTGAGCAGACCATTCTGAGGATCCTTCATCTCCTCTTCGCTATCCCTAGAATAAATCTTCTCGAACTCATCGAAGATGATCAGACACGGTTCTGCGATCGTTCGAATAAGCTCGGACAGGACAATCGTATTGAACTGGGCGTTGACCATGATGGTGGAATATCCCTTCTGTAGGACTTTCCAGGAGATATACTTCGCCAAGAAGGTCTTTCCAGAACCCTTCTCGCCACCCAGCATAACACCAGTGTTAACTTCACGCTGCTCGAAGGTACTGATGATACGGTCCGCCTGGCGATCCGCCTCGCCATAGACCTTCGCAGGCTTCGCAAAGTCGTCCGTGCGCTTGAGACCCAACTCCCCTGTCATGGAGTTGATAATCTCAACGGTATACGTTCCGAGAGGAAGCTTTGTTTCGATATTGATCGCAGCATCAGGAATGATACGGATAATATCGTTATTGATTACATAATTAGGCATTTGTTTCTTTCTTACTTGTTTGTTTGGTTGTTGTCCATATTGCGCAGCAGCATAGCTAACAGCGCTCGATGCTCGGGAACAATATCCGAGTCTTTGAGATTATTGAAATCAAACCAGCGAACCTCTGCAATGTCATCACCTGCGCGAACAGGACCGAAAAGACGCTTGGTCTTAAAGAAGATAGTCTTGATCTTGTCTACCTCGCTACGATAACGCCAGTCGTCAATCAGACAACTACCGATATACACCAGAGGAGTCATCTCGAAATCACCCGCCTCTTCATGAGCTTCGCGAAGAGCATCGTCCTCATACGACTTCGATTTAGGCTCCGCAAACCCACCGATAAACCGGAAAAGTGTTTCTTTCGGTTTGCGTCCCAAAAGTAGTTGCGTTTCATCCTCGTTAAAAATGGCGATATCAACGGTCGGGTAGCATGCCGGATACCGATTGAAAGCTTGCCAAATAGCGCCAGTACGGAAGTCTGCATTGTTCTTGACTTCTTTAGCGATATTCTTTCGGATCTCGGTTCCCGAAATATAACTTTCTTGGAGAAGTTCTACTGTATTGAACTTACCGTGATAGTAGTTGATAAACGAATCCCGACTACCATACAAGGTAACCGTCTGTATCGGACCGATAACGTCACGAATCTTCTCATCCAGATCCTTGGACCAGTCCAGATCCTCTTTTTGATCCTTGATGTAAAGGACCACAACCTGAGGAAAGGCATCGAGAATCATCTGTTTCCGAGCTTCGAAATCGAGTGGGTTGTTGATAGTACCGCGGGTGTGCGCGAGACCCAGAAAGATAATGACCTTTTTGTGTACATTGCAAACACTTTGGATAAGGTCGATATGTGCATCATGTAGCTTATTTACCTGAAAACGACCCACTATAACACCAACGGTGCTTTTTTCTGTTTTAAGATTCATTCTTTATTTCCCATTTGAATCCACCAATCACGTCAATACCCCTTTTCATTTTCTCTGAAATTTTTCCATTATACCATCCGAGGGATAATTCTGCAGATTTCATACTTCTAAAAGTATTAATCAAAATACCATCTAAACTATATTGCTCAATAGGCATCGATATTGCGCTTGCTATGTTCTTTTGCCTGAGTGTTTCACTTATTTTATTGCGCATCTCTTCCGTGCATATATAACCATCGTTTTGTATACGTGTTTGTTTTATTTTTTCTGATCTTTCCAGAGAATGAATAGATTCGCGAAATTTTTCCGATTTAGAAAGCGTTTTTCTTCTGTTAATGGTTTTCCCTTTAAGGAAGAACTTATTTTTTCGCATGTTTCTTTTCGGCGCTTCATCCCAATATGGCAATTTTTTCCTGCAATAGGCGTCATATTATATTCAGGTTTTAATTGATCTAACCATTTCTGTTCTTTCAAAATCAAAACCGATATGTCATCCACTTCTTCTAATATAGAAAAGCAGAAATTTTCTTCACCATATTTATTGTATGCATTTTGTAATGCGAAAGAATGGTGTGTTCCTCTTCGAAGATGCCTTTTAACGTTTCCTTTTGATCTATTAACTGATCTTTGACGTTGTTACTGCTTAACTATTAACTTTCGCAACGTCACTATTATTTAATAAATGAAGGCAAAAGGCAAGAAGAAAAATTAAGTGTTTTCATCTTTTAACGGATGCCGCACCATGGCGGAGATTCCGGTCTTATACTATATACTATACAACGAATAGCATAATTCATTTCATTTCTCCGATACAACGTAATACTTCATCTTCAATCATAGGGGGGATGAAATATTTTTTCAATTTAGATAAATCCATTGTATTATTTACCAAATGAAGACCTTGTTGTTTTCGAATTTCGTCAATAGATATCCAATCCTTATCGAATCCCATTAGCACGCCGATTTCATGCATACTAATATAGCCATCACAGGCTACATTAAATACACCGGTTGCATGGTTTTCAATAAGCGTCAATGTTGCATTCACAACAGTATCTGTACTAGATACACTATCTAATTCTCTACTAAGTTTATCAAATCTTTTGATTTTATTTAAAAGATTACTCGGCCTATCGCTACCATCGAAGAATAGACGTGGACGGATAATTAAATCCTTTTCAGGGTCGCATTGTTTTTCGCCTACCCATTTTGTAAGCGTATAGTTACAATGTGCTACCAAGTTATCTGTTTCCTTTTGAGGAATGTTATTTTTATCATACAAACAACCCGTCGAAATATGAACAAATTTCTTCCCATTTTTTGCACACCAATTACTCAATACACCCGGTATATTGCTGTTTGACATAAAAGCTTTCGTAAAATCTGTTTCACAAAAGCGAGTATTACTTTTAGCAATACAGTTAATGATTACATCATATTCACCGAAGGTTGCAGTGAGATACGCATCATCACAACCATAATGAATATAGAATTTATCACGTCCTAAAACTTCGATACCATGCTTACCGAAAGTAGAGCCAAGATAACCATTTCCAACAACAATTATTTTCATTCTTTTATCACCGAAAATTGATACGGTACATAAGTCGCAGTATACGTTTCATCAACTAGTGAAACATTTACACTTTCAACGAACTTTTCCGATAATGGATCCGGATAAAACTTCTCGGGCGCATGCGAGCCTGAATGGATATGCCCAACAAGAAGTTTCTTTGGCATGGCCCGTTTAATATGATCTCTCAGTGATTTTGATCCAACATGTGGATCTCTACTATATGACCATTCTGGGCGCTGTATGATGGTATCATTCAGACCATGCGCAGGCCCGTGAGATAGCAGAATATCTAAATCATTCGGAATAGATGCGAAATAATTATTGAGAACATCCTCACTTTGCATGAATGCCCAATTACCGAAAGTAGGAGTCCAAGGAGTACCATAAAACTTTACTCCCTCTATCTCAGTATGCTGTTGATATAGATAATGGACCCCAGCTGGCCATTGTACATTAAAGGCCTCATTCTTGCCCATAGACATGACCTGAAAAACAAAGTCATGGTTTCCCGCAATAAATACAATATAATTCACATTCTTACTGTTAATCAGTTCATAACACCAAGGAATAAATTTATTATTCACCCAATGTAGCTGAGAAGTAGGATTATGTGAACCGTGAACCGGGCAGATATCTCCTGAAATAGTGAGAATATCTACCACAGGAACCTTAAAATCCAAATTTCCGTGTATATCGGAAGTACTAGCTATTTTTATTTCTTTCATAAGAATGGAGGGGAGGCTACTCCCCTCCGTTTTCACTCCATTATTTTTGATTATCTTTGTTTCGAAGAGCCTCTGCCTCTTCAACAGACATGAACACCCGATAGGGGCATGCGCCATGTTTAAGATGTTTAATAACAACCCACATATAGACCAGGAATGTTCCAAACTGACGAAGTACGAACCAGATACCCCTCAATAGTCTTCTGATCATCTTTTCCCAGATCAACAAACGCATAGCGCCTGTCAGATTTGTCCAGAATGATGCAACCGGTGTGCTAATTTGCTTACACAGTTGTTCTCTCTTCTGACTTTGCAGAACTTTCTGTTTTCGTTTTTCGTCATATTCATTCAAACACTGAATAATTCTTTTATAAGATTCGGCTTTATATTCCGTTGATTCATTGAAAATCGGTTGAATAGCAGCACATCTTTTTGCACAGAACACATCCATCATATCAGCACGGAACTTCCTAATTTTTTCCAGAGCAGGAAATTCCTTTGTTAGTTCACTAATTGTGTCGAAAATAAGTTGAAACACCCATATTTCCCCCTTTTGTTCTTTCAGACTTTTAAAGCTTTCATGTTTAATATGTTGAAATGTTGCATTCGGAATATCCAGCAGTTCTTTCGGAAAGACCAGCACGCCGTTTCTGATGGCACATACCAGAACTTCTTCAATCGCAAAAGTAACATTATGAACATAATTATAATTAGATCGGTTGATATAGTCCTCTAATGTATTATCGAATAAAAAGCGATCTATCGCCCATAAAACATCTTGATGAAACAGAGGTACATATTTCGCATTATTTGAGGCTAAATAGCTGGCGAAAAAGTAAATCCAGTCGCTTTGTGTAGTTTTATGAGTGTTCAATTGTTTTTTACTATAATTACAATATTTATCTTCCAGCCAAAGAAAAAGTTTTCCCGTAAGAGCAAAGACAACTACAGCAATCACAAGCATCCCCATGTACTTGGAAATAATACATTTCAGAAGGAAACCAATCACCGCCATGATTAAAAGGAAGCCATTAATCAGAACCCACCATAAAGATGATCCGATACCGATCGCAAACACCTTTAATCCCAACCCGACAGCGATCACAGCACCGAGTATCATTGATGGAGAGATAGCAATCAATGCTAAGAGTGATACAATAAAGATAGTAAACGAATACCACTCTACCTTACACCGTTCCTTATATTTGAAATAATTGCCATGCTTTGCTCTGGTATAAATTCCAGTGACAAGCACTGCAACGGTATTAAGGATTACCCAAAGTGCAAGATATAATAATGAATGATCTTGCATGTATAATGAACACAATCCTGTATATGTTTTAGACAGAATCACAGCAGATATCATAAGCGTCAGCATAGTGAACATCAAAACAGCGATGCCCGACCCTCGCGCTTCAATTCCTGCCAATTTTGCAATCTTTCGATCGATCCATTCAAAAGGTTTGCCACCGAAGTACAGAATCTTTCGAATCAACTTTCCTGGAAACAAACAGAAAGGCTCGACAATCGGTTTGAAAATACACATGCTGAACATGGCCATCCAGAAATATGGACAAAGAGAAAATCCCTGCGGGAGTCTGGATTTATACCACAACTTATTTCGAAATAGATATTCGAAATTCTTATATACCCAACTATCCTTCGTGAACCATTTATCGATACAATCAGTTGATACGAATGCCATAACCTTTTCCTTTGTGTGTTTGTTTTTAAAACGCCATATAATATTGGATTTTAAAATAAAAGGCAACTACTTTTTTTATTAATATGCCGAGTCCCAAGTATGACCGCATCGATTACATTCTTTTGATTTAGTGGGGCCTTCTTCAAACCAATATCCAAAATCTCTCCAAGTATAGTCATCACGGGCTCCGCAATGCGGACATTGAGATCCCTTATAATTTCCTGAATGAATATTCTGCTCTTCTTCTTCTTTTGACAGTTTCATATTATTTAAATGCCTTTGTTAGAGCATTCTCTATCTCTCTTGCCACTTTTTTAAGAATTTCTTTTGATGTACCTGAGAGTTCCTGGCTATATCCCATACCATTCAAAAGATGTCCGCCATATGTTTCATCACTGGTCCAATATTGAATTACTTCAAGAGGACTATTGAAATCTGCCATTTCAGGCAAATTTAATTCACAACACTGAGGACACTGACAACATGCATTTACACAATCCTCGTGAAATTCTTTAACGTTGGTTTTCATTTTTCTTTTTTCTGGGCCAGAAAAGTTTCTTGCCGCACTAGGGGCAATATTTTATTGGAGTATCACAATACCCAACCGTCCACTCACCATCTTCTCTTGGAGTTGACCATTTTTCCTGACTCTTCCATGTTCTACATATACATTTTTTAGGAGTCATATTATTCTTCCGCTTTAATATTATAGACAGGTTTGATTTGTTTAACAACATCAACCGTATCTTTAATGTTTTCGAGAATCTCTGCAATAGGCTTATATGCCATCGGAGCTTCATCAAGTGTCGAAGCGTTTTTCGCGAATCTGTTGTTCACACGAAGCTTCAATAGTAGTAGCAAAAACCTTCGCAGTATTATACTGTCCCTGAATTAATTTCATTTTTTCTCCAATTCTTTGTCCAATGATCATCTGTAGTAACGTGATCTTTTCTCACATATTTTGCAACACTTCTGCTAAAATCTTCAAAAAGAAATTCATCTGCCAACCGAATCACAAATCCTTCTATTTCCCGATTTTCCTTTTCGGAATATCTTTTAAAGGCATCCAACACCAAATCTTTATCATAAATCCCGTGATATATGACTGGCACCGTTTGTAATCCTAAAAGGTAACACCATGTAACAGTATCTATCCAAGATAAACATTTCTGATCATCCCATATACCAAAAACCTGAAAATATTGATGTTCGTTGGTAAGATTGTATTTTATTGAATGCTGTGCATATATACATTCACCACAAACGCGAAATGTTTCTGGTAAATTATATGCCCAAGATTGCACATTCTTCATCATCCACGTTTGCCACGGTTTTCCATATCCATCTAGGCTACGCGCATGACAACTATTATTAGGATAAACAGTTGTATTCTCACCGTCTATTTTCTCAGTCATGACGATATATTTTCCAATAAAATGATTATCATCAGATAATCTCTTATCGTCACTACTGATACAAAGACTAAACGGTAAATGAAATGTACGTGGATATTTCTGTTTGGTAATCATTCTACGACCAGATAAAAGATATGATCCATGAGGCCAGACATGAGATTCTTCACTTGGACATGCGGTTCTTTCGCCATAAAATCTTCATGCGAATCAATAGTCGCATTAGGATACTCGCGCTTCCATTTGCATGTCAACGCGATCTTCGCACCCGTATTGTCCTTTCGTGCCCTATATTATACTAAAAATAAAGCACGAAAGCAACAACTTTTTTCAACTCCAACTGCGATGGGCTTCCTCTACGCTTTCCATTCCATCGTATTCATCGATCTCCCATTTAACATCATCCGGAATTTCTACAACACTTAACTTAGCGCAACTTCCGTTTGCTTCTTCTTTCAACTCTTCAACGGTCTGCACTAATGCAGGATCTTCCCGTGGTATATTATAATCACAGATATGCGAATCATTATATACCCGACTATATTTACGCTGCTGAGCTTCTGTCATAGATGCCCATTCGTTCTTTCCTAACTCCCTCTGTCGCTGTTCCTTAGGAACAACCCAAAAAATCGTATGCTCAAAAGCCCCTTTTGATCTCTCTGGATATACTTTAATGCCCTTCAACTCAGCATACCGATACATGGCTTTATCAGACAATCCAAAACCACCGTAACACCGATTTATAACAATTTTCATTTCAATACGCCTTTTTGATTATCTTATTTAAATTCTTCACGATACGGCGATATGCATTTAAATGCATATCCTTGCTGCCCCAGTCTTCAGTCTTTTCTATATCTTTGATATCTTCTTTAATCATGTCGCGAGCCTTTACGAGAGAACGATAAAGATCGGTATCTGAATATATAGAGACATCTTTCAACCACTTTTCTGCGAAAAGCCCTATATTTACCCAACCTGATGTATTGTATGAGTTTGCTCTATTCTTTAACTCTTTTTTGCAGAGTTTTCCGATAGCCTTTTCAATTGCAGCAACAAAGCTAAATGCTTCATCAGAATCACCATAACTATCCAATCCCATGTATCCCATAATATTTTCCTTAAACAAAAAAGGGAGACAGTTTGCACTATCTCCCTTGTTAAAGAAGTGCGTTACTTTGCCAACTTCATCTGAACACGAATTGATGTCTGTCGCGTAGCGGCCTGTATAACAGGATCAGCCACAGGTAATCCTAGACCAGCCTGTACACCTTCACAAAATGCACCAATAATAACAGCTGTCTTATCAGCATCTTCCTTCCATGATGGATTTGCAGCAAATGCTGTGTCCATGCTAGTGAGAATAAAGGCGGCACCAAGCCGGCACATTGCCTGATCTTCTGCTTTTACATTCTTTGCAATATATTCATCAACTAATGGATATACGCGAGTGTAATACGACGTATCGTCGGTGCAGTTTGTACAACATGCTTCCTGAATTTTTGCAACTATAGACTTCATAGATGCAATTTCATCTGCAGAGGGGTTATCAATACCACGCCATGTCGCGGCAGCGATCGTGCCTGCTGTTCGTGCAATCAACCGTTGCTGCGAATCACTAATATTACATCCCACAATAAACGTTGTCGTCAAAACTAACAACGCAGTCATCATACTAATTAATTTCTTCATCTTTTTATTTATCCTTTTGATCAGGTTGTTCGGCAACCTCTACGTTCTTCCTCACAAAAAACTGTGCATCGAGGCAACAATGTTTGCGGCGTCTTTCTGCTGATTCAAAATCTATACGTTCAGCAGAACAGTATGGAGCATCAGAAAAAGAAAAAACGTTCTGCATTCCGGTTACAATATCTATATCCTTTATTTTACCAACATCACGTATACATCGTGGATAAGAATTCATCTCCTGGTAAAAATATTTACACTCAATACAGAAAGGAGGCGCCTTTTTTTCTGCCTTTTTTTCTGCCTTTTTTGTATGCTCTGCGAAAAGGCCGATATTTACCCAACCTACAGAATTGTAAGAGTTTGCTTTATTTTTTAACTCTTTCTTACAAAGCGCTCCAATAGCCTTTTCAATTGTAGAAACAAAATCAAAAGCTTCATCAGAATCATGATAACTATCTAATCCCATAATATTCCCTTTAAATAAAAAGGGAGATAGTTTGCACTATCCCCCCCTATTAAAGAAGTGCGTTACTTTGCCAACTTCATCTGAACACGAATTGCGGCATGTTTGTTTACTGCCTTAATCTCTTCGCTAGAATCAGGCATCTTCAAACCAGAGACGGCACCGTCAATAAACGACCCGACATATCCGCTAGCCTTTAGGGCTTTATAATTTCATACTTTGCGATCGTATCCATCATTGCCTTGATAGGATTGATGTCTTCCTGGCCAAGAATATTCTTCAAGACCGAAGGAGAGAAACCACTAACCAATGCAACGTTCTTTCCATTCTTCGTCTCAGGCTGGCCCTTATAGGCGTGCAAATTCCAGAACACGATACGAGGACGCTTATAGCCTGCAGCCTCCCAGCGCTTCATGCACTCCTCGATGACGTTGTCATCACCATGGTTAACCGAGCTATCCCACTGCATATCCGAAAGAATCAACAGTGTCGTCACCATGTCTGCCGGCTTGACATTCCACATCGAAGCAGACTCAACGAGGGTATCGAGAGCTTTTTCAATGTTTGTCGAACCACAGAAACCATTGTTGATCTTAGGATCGTTAATGGCATCCAGAACAGTCTTACCCTTCCAAGAAACCATCTTCGAATCACTGGAAAAAGGAATCAACTTCCGATAGAAAGGATTATCCTGTCCCAAGCGATCAGAACAATACAAACCGAGGCCCATAGAGACATCGATAGCCGAAACCGATCCGGACACGGGTGTACACATCGAACCCGAGAAGTCGCAGATAGGCATGATCTTAACAGAAGGATCAGAGATGTAGTTAGGAAGATTTCCGAACATCGTCTCGACCAACGTCTTGAAAGCCGCATCCTTGTCATACGTGGAGTGAACCAAACGAATGATATCGTGAGGGAACAATACTGACGCGTTTACCTTCTTCGACTTATCCAGACTTAGGCACCACTCATTATAACGAACTTCCTGATGCTTCTTAAAAGCCTTGCGATAACGGGCTCCTGCAACAGAAGGAATCTTTCCAAAGTCAATCTCTTCCCATTTACCTTGGCACATTGCGCGCTCGACAGTAAATCCGGTACGATTCACAACCAACTTACGGAATGCCTTAGGAGACAAACTCATATGATTGCGAAGCTTAACATCCTGACGATCCGCCCACTTTGCAGCGAGAGGGGTAACGTCCTGATTATTATCCATCAGAGCGCCAGCCCACAGGTCGAGAGCTGCCTCTTCACAAGCGGTGCCATAGAGAGACACGAGATCATCCCAGCGACCGAAAATAGGGACAATACTTACATTAGCCTTGACCCATTCTGGATCAGTATCGGCAAGCCACTTAATGCAATCTCTAAATAATTGACGATTGCCTGCTCCCCCTCTACAATCTCTCACCCAAAATAACAACTTCATCGCAACTTCATTATCAGCATACCATGCGTGTTTAAACAAGTCAACACAATTCTCTGCGATATCTTTATAGTATGTTTTTCCACTACGAATAGATCCACCCTTGGAGAAGAACTCAAGAAGATGACTCTGACTGTGCTCATGGGCTAACGCCCCATTTCCTGTACGTGCTGTAAGTTTTGCCATAATTTTATTTCCTTTCGAATGTTGTTATAATAATATAAAACTTAAATAAAATCAACGTGAAATTTCTTAAAAAGATATAAATATTTCAAAGAACGGTAATCTATTGAACGGACATTCAATGGTAAACATTCATCAGAAACAAAACAAAAAATATCAAAAGCATTAAAAGGCCACAAACAATTAATTCCCCGAAGGCTACTCCATCTTCAGGATAAACCGTTTTTCTTTCAAACCAATCGCGAAGATATTGACAATCTTGGCATACCTTAAAGCTACAACCACTACCGTCTAAAATACACGGATTATACCGTTACATTCACAGCACCGATGTTCTTTCCGCGCTTTGCGATTTTCATATCCATATGCTTGGAGAAATTCGTCAATCATTTTACTTTATCCATTCATTGAAACCATAATCAATAGCATCTTCGATAGAGCATGTTGGATTGTTTTTAAGATGTAACATAGCTGACCAGATAATTTCTACTGATAAACCGTTATCATCCTCAATAGCTTGGAGAATAGCCGAACAATCCGCTTCATTTCGGTCTATATTCTCCTTTGCTATTCGCATCTCCTCTGCTTCGTTATTCATTTAAACCTCTTTTCAATGTCCGCGAGTGCCTTTGAAGTCTCGGCATCTTCAGAGATCATTTGATTTTGTATTTTCTTTCAAATATTCTTCAGCTACACGTATAATCATCTCTGGATATGTTTCTTCTCTCATTTCTTTTCGTTGTAAAGAAAAGAAAACATAATAATAACGGCGTGTAACTTCCTTTTGTTTATACTCAAAAGGTTTTTTAATTGATATTCCGCCAAGTGCTACTAAAATCCCCTCAATAACACCAAGATGCCGTACTCTCACATTATAGGGAACGATAGAACATGTTTTTCTATACATGTCAATGAGTCCTTGTAAATGATGTAATAGTTTATACTTTTCCATTTACGCGATTCCTCTTGGCTCTCTCATAGATGTTATAAATCTCGCTATCAGAAATAGGAAGATATTTGTGAACATCGACTCCTACGTTAATATTCAGAAATCCATTATCCCACATTTCAGCCCATTTCTCATGGACGTGACCGCAAATAGCGAAGGCGCAATTCTTACGAACCCATGCCATCAGCTCAGGATCTTGAATCCCGTTGTCTGTAGGATAATGAGAAACAAATACACGAAGCTTTGCAATGTTAGTAAAAAGATGTCTGCCAATAGGTTTTACGTTATTTTGAATATCATGATTACCTTCTATAATAACGTAATGCCCATTTAACTGTTTTAAATAATAATCTGGATGATTTCGGAGGCCTTGCACACCCTTTTCGGCACCATAACACATAAAATCACCCACAGAGATAACACTATCATCCGCCTTAATCCGCATATTTGCTTGCTTAATTAAAAAGTTATCGCACCGTGTAGCAGCATTCTTAGCCGCTTCAGTGGAAGCCCATTTACCGTGCTCATCGATATCACCTTTTCGAAGTATAGGTCGCCCACAATATCGAATAATATTTGCATGACCATAATGCTGATCGGATGTAAACCATCTTTTCATGAAATTTCCTTTTGCTAATATTATACTAAAAAACTTATTGCAAAGCAATGTAAAAATTGATAAATAATTTTAAGAACGGTAATCTATTGAACGGTAATTCAATAGAAACTCAAAGGTGACTAAGAGCTGTCCCGTTTAAATTAAATAAGGTGACGAATGCAAACATCCAACTCAACTCCATATGGTTATATTTATAAAATAACCAACCCTGTCAATAATAAATGTTATATCGGACAAACAACTAATACTCCAAAAGAACGTTGGTATTGTTATAAAAATCTCAATTGTAAAGATCAACCTAAATTATACAACGCCCTTAAAAAGTATGGATCTGATACATTTGTTTATGAAATATTTGATGACACGGCATCAGACCAAGAAGAATTAGATTTTCTCGAAGAATCTTATATGCTTTGTTTTAACAGTCGTGAAAATGGTTATAATATCAAAGAAGGTGGTTCGCGTGGAAAGCATTCTCCAGAGACTTGCAAGAAAAAATCAGAAGCATTAAAGGAATGGTATAGAATACACGGAACTGAAATGAAAAAAGGAAAAAACAATCCTATGTATGGAAAAACACATACTGAAAAAGTTATCGAATTATCAAGAAAACGAAATACTGGTAAAAAACTCTCACAAAAACATTATCTTGCATTATTGTCGTCGCATACCGGTACACATCATTCTGAAGAAACAAAGCAAAAAATTAAACTAGCTAATATAGGCAAAAAACATACAGAAGAAACTAAATTAAAAATTTCACAAACAAAACTTAATCAATATAAGCCCAATATTCAATAAAATTCATAATATCCTATCAAACACAGTGTTTCATTTTATCCTTTTGCAATATAAAAGCCGGATATACCGTGATGATAATCTCTTAAACATTTATTAGCATCACCACATCCGGCCATTCTCTTATCTATATCGGTTTCGTGTAATACACATTTTTCGCATATTAGACCATAAGGATCGGCATCTTTGCCTTCTCTTTTATATGGTCTAAAAATGAAGTCTTTCCCCTCGCAGTTACCAAAACTAAAATCGTGATGCCGCTCATTGGGAAAGGTTGCTTTCTTCATGTGGTGCTTCCGGTTCCGT
The DNA here is from genome assembly GCA_028704515.1 of Eubacteriales bacterium. Classification (GTDB taxonomy): domain Bacteria; phylum Bacillota; class Clostridia; order Peptostreptococcales; family Anaerovoracaceae; genus UBA1440. The sequence continues at coordinate 18,206 of JAQWFH010000008.1, read as the reverse complement.
TACACTATCCGCAGATACTGTCGGTGTTTCAGTAATCATCTCACTGGCTTCATAATGTTGAAGTAATTCAAATGCCTTTTTGAATCCGTCTTTAATATTATCAGGAATACTCGGATTCCTAATTGTAACAGAAACCGAATCTTCTTTCGGAAATGCCTTATTTACAAAATATACACCCATACTTTTAAACATAGGATACTGTACGATTTCAAGATCATACTTTTCCATGAAAGGCGCAAAATGCTCAGGCAACAGCGTCTTTACCATTTTCCATTCCTGACCGATCTCTTTAATTTTTGCCTGAACTTCCATTTATTTCTCGCTAATATATTTTGTGACGCGGAACTTATAGCAGGGATATCGATTTTTGTGAATACATTTGTAAACTCGCGCATCTTGACGAGTTAGATAATATACAGAATTCCATAAATTCCATTCATCCCCATCAAAAAACTCGATAACCCAAATGTGATTCTTTTCTAATTTAATTTCATATGCGATATCTTCCGGACTATAATATCCGGTGTCTCCATCATCGCCAAGAACTTCAACGGTATTCGGATCATATCCATCCGGATTGATTTTTACTAATATGCCAGGTCCTGTGTAATAGCATTCAGGCGAAAATCCTGGATTAGTTTTTTTGTTAAAATCAATAAAATATTTTTTTCCAATTTGCAATTTTTCGATTTTCATTTACCACTCCACTGTTGTATACAGTCCAGAACTTCTAGGATCACGAAGATCTGGATCTTCGTGAAATTTAATAGTATATCCTTCACTTCGTAGATGATCAAAAATGGCCTGTTCTTCAGTAGAAGATGGCCATGGAAGTGAATTCATAGAATAAGAAAGAATGATAGCAAACTTACCTTCTTTAGTTGCCTTGATAATCTGATTATGAATACTTACAATATATGGTCGAATAACCGGCCTTTTGAGATTCTTCTGTGATTCTTCTCTGGCTTGTTTTGCATTCATAAAATAAAAAATGCGGTGGTAATAGTTTCGAAAGAATATGATAAAGAAGTTTAACGATTGAGAATTAACGATTGATTTTTGAAGCCTTGAGTGTTGAGTTTTAACCTACACGCAATGTGTAGATATCGTTATCGTTATCGTTAGCTTTACCTTATTAAGGTATTATACTCTCTCTACGCCACTACCACCGCAATTGTTAGATTTCAATTTCGGTTGTTGCGTTATACGTATCCAGCTCGTCCTGGAGTGCTGCAATCTGCTCCTGAAGAGCAGTTGTCATTGCATCGACGTCCGCCTGCTTCTTGTGCGCAATAATCACATTCTTCACAGGCTCTGTGCGATAGGACGGACTCTCAAACTCACCGTCCTGAGTATTGAGACCGGTAATCCACTGCGCACGATCCTTCAGCTCACCCATACGCGCGATCTTGTCATAGACCTTTGCGTTAGCGGTAAAAATAGCGGCCTTAATACTGATCAATGACTCAGTTGCCTTCGCAAGGCGCTCCCAGAGATCATCACGATCAACCTTAGAAGTTGATTTTTCGTTGCGGGAGTTCTCTCGCTCAATAATCGACTTGAGACGGACAATCTCACCAACCAGACGATTCTTTTCCTTCAATGCCTTAGCCAATTTCATCTTCATTTATTTCCCTTTCTCTCTGAGTGTTAATGTTGTTATACGTTTATTATACTAAAAAAATTACATAAAGTCAACGTGAAATTTCTTAAAAAGATATAAATATTTCAAAGAACGGTAATCTATTGAACGGACATTCAATAGAAACTCAAAGGTGACTAAGAGCTGTCCCGTTTCAAATTACTTACTACAAGGTGACAAAATGCAAACATCAAACTCAACTCCATATGGTTATATCTACAAAATAACCAATCCTATTAATGGTAAATGTTATATCGGTCAAACTACGCGAAATGTTCAAAAACGTTGGAAATTATATAAAAATCTTCAATGCGTGGATCAACCTAAATTATATAACGCACTCAAAAAATATGGCCCCGAAAATTTCATATATGAAATATTTGATGATACATCTTCAAATCAAGAAGAATTGAATTTTTTGGAAGAATCGTATATTCTATGTCTTGATTCAATAGACCGTGGATATAATGGAAAGGAAGGAGGTTCTAGCGGAAAACTTCCATTAGAAGTAAAACATAAAATATCTTTAGCTCTTTCAGGAAAACAAAAATCAAAAGAACATATAAAAAATCTTTCTAATTCATTAATGAATCAAAAAAAGTCGTATAGCCATAGAATACATTTATCTTTGGCTCTTACTGGACAAAAACAAACAGAAGAAACTATACTAAAAAGAGTTGAAAAAATAAAAGGTCAAAAACGAACAGTACTTCAAAAACAAAAAATGTCAATTATACAAAAATCATTGAACAAAAAATGGTCTGAAGAAGATAAACGACTAATGTCTCTGGCGCGCAAGGGTACAAAGACGGGATCATTAAATCCAATGTATGGAAAGCATTTTTCAGAAGAACATAAACTCAAACTGTCAGATGCACAGAAAAAACGGTTTGAAAGAGAAAAGAGAAATCAAACAACTTGATATTCTTCATTGAAAAGACGAATTGAGCGTATATTATTGATATTAACATCCCTTACTGTAACAGGTTTATCGAGTTCAGCCTGTGTATGCGGCTTTTTGGACTCTATAAGGAAAGGCTCGAGAACGGTCTTATCCACCCGTTTACCTTCGAAGAAGAAGACAGGATCCGAAGAGTTCTGCACTTTAATGGTGAGATAATGATTACCATTATGGGTAATCCAGTTACCTTCGCGAGTACCCCAAGCACGTGCCTGTGCAGTGAACGTCCCAGCTGTCGCGTTACCTTCACGCTCCAGCTGATTGTTGACCGCATTGGCATAATCAAAATTGATCTGCCCCGAGAGAGTCACTTCCTTGACGGCACCGACATACGGATTACCCGTCTTACGCATCTTGGCTTCAGATTTCATATCCAAAGAAATGAATGACGCGCCAGTTGCGCTATTGACAAGTGTAATCAGATCAGCTTTCGTAATTTTCTTCATAGTTTTTATCCTTTATACGCTTATTATACAGCAATTTTTTAAAAAAGTCACGCTTAATATTTCAACTTTATTTCTCAGGAAATGTTCCGTCCTCGATCATTTGTCGAATATCATCTACTGTTTTTCCTGCCTTCAAAAGACGCTTCGCGGGGCGGCAGATGTAGTTTTCACAGAGTTTTTCCCAGCTTCCATATTTTGCAATACCAGCTGTAATTCTCTCATTTGTAATATAACACCATCTGTCTGTTACGGTACATTTGATACGATTTGCAATCTTATCAGGCATTTCTTGTGATCCTTCACGGATTTTCTTTCCTTTCGCTGAAACAAAATTCGCTTTAAGATTTTCTTCGTTACCAAATTTTGTTAATACCTTTGCATACCGTTTTTCGGTCATGTAAATGATATTACCCGTCACTGCGCATCTAACTTTCTTTACCATACTATTCTCTCCTTAACACTTATAAATGTTCAATCAGTTTTTCTCCTAATTTATTTTCAAGTGTTGCTATTTCTTGTTTTAATTGTTCGATTTTAAGCGCTATCGCTTCTTTAGTGTTTCTTTTATGCTGGATCATTCCGTTCAAGTTTATAACATTTCCCTGACTATCGAAATGATCACATTCCTTAAAAAGACGAACAATTTCCTTTTCTCTTTCCGATTGATTTTTTGAAAGAAACTTCAAAATAGCAGATGATACATCACATGAACTCGGAAAAGTATATCTCACACCTCCGTCATCGGTGACCTCAATTGTATCATTAATATACTTCGCAAATAAACCTCTAAGGTATGTGCTTAATATATCCCGGTGTTGCATCATAGAAAGAAACGGATTCTTTTTCCGTAACTCTCCTATTTTAGCAATGCGCTGTAATTTTGTGCAGTCTCCATCAACCAACCAGAAGCCATCCGAAAGTAATGCGGGCCTTTCGGTGCCGACCCGCACATACTTCTTACCTTGTTTAATGTAGTAGTTATCCCCTGTCATTATTCTATATCTGTAATTCGACAAACCGCACCGTAATTTTTTACGATACTATCAGTACCTCGCGCAGTAAGTACGAAAATAATATTACCACTAGGTAATTTTGGATTCGTTTCAATCTCACCATCGGTCAAAATGATATGCAGGCGACATTTATACCCCTTCTTCTCGCAATAATCTGCATAGCACGACATGATAGTGCCGCCGTTGCATCCCTTTACTTTCAAATCCAACAAAGAATTACGATTTTCCCTTGTAATGGCAAAATCATTTTCCTCGTGGAGTTCCGCGTCCCAGAATAAGAGGCGGCCTTTGACTTGTTCATACGAATTCAAGATAGCCGCCGTTTCTGTGAGAAAGAATGGACGATCTCCCATAGTAGATCCGGAATAGTCCACACTGATAAAGACTTCCAGATTTTCACGAAGAACCCGCGGAGACCAAACACCAGTAGCGTAAAACGCACGACTGGGCAAACGGTTAGTATAATCAACCGGGATTTCGTTAGTGATAAACTTCATTACCCGAGTACGCCAGTCGATGATGGGATTAAGGAGTTTGTCTACGGTTGACTCCATGCATCCTGGCATCGTTCCCCTTGACCGCGCACTAGTCGCTGCCTCGATAACCACCTTCTTCCATTTGCTTTCCGATTGCGCATTTTGGGAAGAAGATTCGCCGCATTGAATGTGGACATCAAACCCACCATGTGATTTATTCTTCTTTGGATCGTAGCCGTTACATCCGCAATTGCCTTCAGGACTATCGTTTTCTCCTCGTCCACCATCGGATCCATTACCTCCCTGATCACCGTTGCCGTTCTTTTCCTTTCCCTCGCCTCCATTGATTGTTAAACGGATTTTATTGTGATTTTTAAACAGTTCATCATAAAACTGTTCAGTACTCTTTCCGGCTACGCAATAATCCTTTCCAGCAATGACAATGTGACCATTATGATCCGGAAGATAACCGTTTTTAGGGAGGGTAAACCCTTCCTGTTTGAGGATATAGTTAATAATGCAATCAGAAGCAATGCCCCAAACATCGTGTTCGCGATTTCCTTGACGGAAAAAATCTCCCTTCGCAATATGCATAACTTCATGAACTAGGAGACCGATTAACTCTGCGTTATCGAGACTCTTAATAAATTCTTCATTATACATGAAGTCACCGGCTTTGCTAACGCCCGCGGTAGGCATATACGGGCTAGCTTCTGCGGTCACCTTGAAATTCATCAAGATGTAGGAAAAGAATGCGTGTTCACGCTGAATTCTTACCATCGCACGAATAAGCCTATCGTGCGCATTGATTGAAGGCATTAGCAAAGCCATGTGATTCTCCTTAATTAACGTTGTCAAGCAGGAACTTGGCGTACTTTTTCGCAAACGTCGATGCGCGACCAAGCTTAACCATAAGTGCTTTAAACTTTTCACGATCGTTACCCATCATCATACGATAACTGAAGGTAGCGAAATCCTCACGGAGAACATCAGCGACATCCAACAACTTGACGCGAAGCTTATCATCCGTAGTGCGAGTGAAACGATCCGCAATACCCGCGCTCACAGCATACTGCTTATCCAGAGACATACCGTTAACACTCTGCGGGTTGGCAATGATGGCATTCCAATCCAACTGACGATACACTTTACAGTATGCTTGAAACTCTGTTGCGAAGGACTCACCACAAGAAATCGAAACCAACATGTGGATTTTGTCCTGATTAGGGCTGCTGCTGTCGTTGTCTTCAAAATCCTCGATTCGCATATCGCGGAGCAGACGAGAAGCACGTTCTACGCCGCGAGGGGTTGAAGGTTTCTCACTCTTCACCGTATCTGCATTGTAAAGATTGGCAGGTTTCCAGTTAATGAACGCGGTCAAGTGAGAATTGATTCCACTCTTCGCCGCCCACTTCAACCACGCCTGATCGTCGATGCTAACTTCCGCCTCAGCGAAACGATCGCGAAGAGGAAGAGGCATATCAAACGTATGCGCTTTATCCTGTGCACGGTTACCCGCGGCAAACACATACACTTTAGGGCCCAAACGACGATCAGAAATCACGCGATCGTGAATGGCACTGTAGGTGATCGACTGCACAATCGGTGCGGCCAGGTTGATCTCGTCGAAGAAGATGCAACCACGAGAATCCGGATGGGTGAAGTACACCACCCAACTGTACGGGATGTTTTCCAACATTTCAGTATTAGCCATGTTAGGAATACCCGTCAAAGAAGTGGTATCCATCTGGCTAGTACGCATGTCAGCAAAAATCCAATACTTTTCCGGATTTTTGACACATTCCACCTTTTCAACCAACATCAGATCAGCCCATTCACGGAATATGCGCCCTTCATCAGCCGCAACCTGCCGAAAAACCTGTCGAGGAATAGCAGACTTACCGATTCCGGGTCCCCCACAAATAAACAGTGGTTGGAGGACGGAATAACAGTTGCGGAGCATGGATTCGTATTCAGGAGTCTTAATTGTGTACATTAACAGGAACCTTTCATTTGTTATACTGACATTATACTATACGACTTTTTAAAAAGCACCAACTTTTTTGAAAAAAATCAATCTTACAGTTGTTAAGTTTACACACATGCTGTCCGCTAATTAATCATTTCTGATTAAATCGATCTCGTTTCATGTTTAAGAAATATTAAGTAGACAAAACCTTAATCATTTTTTTCCAATCCGATCCAGGTCCAACACCTTGCCGAATACGTATGGATTGAATAAAGGTTCTCAGTCCATATGCATTAAAGTTATCCGCAATAGTAGTTATATAATCAAGCACTTCTGTTTTCACTTCTCTTGATGCTCGCGGTTCGATAACATCTATTAAATTTTGCATATGCTCAGTGACTTCATCATTTGTCATTCTCAGATCAATACAAAACGATCTTGAACAAATTGCGTTATCTATTCGATCTGCATATAAATTTGAAATAAAAATAATTTTTCCCTCAAAATCAAAACTCGGTTCAATATCTTCATTATTATCAGTTTTTTCTGAAAACCAACTTACGCGACGGACATCATAACTATCCAACGCTGCCTTTAAAATATTAACAGCCTTTAAGTCCTTAAAAACTGAATCAAAATCGTCCATAATAATAAACTGATCGCGATGATCATGTAGGAGCTTATAAAGACCAAAAGCTGAAGAATGACCGGATACGAACAGATAATCTTCATCCTTCTTCAATCCAGCATTCTTCAGCTCATCCTGAACCATGTACGTTTTGCCTACACCCGAACGACCAGTAATCAACGCACTAGGATTTACACCATTAATCACCATTCGAACTACTTCACGGATATAATCAAATTTTTCCGCGACAGAACAAATCGGAGTTTCGACAATATTCAATTCCTTATTTGCTGATGCATCCGTAAGAGTGTAAATGAGTTTCTTTCCCTCTTTCCGAGACGTGATTTTTCCCTGCGCGATCAGCTCATTAAGAGTGTTACTAACCAGCGCGACTGAACTTCCGGATAATGATGTAATAGTGGATGAATAAAATGGGGTGGATTGCGACAAAACAGTATCAATTACTTGTTGTTTTTTAGACATGATGGCCTTTCTTTGTGGCTACTATTTTATTAAAAATGCAAAGAAAGTCAAGTCTAATTTTTTGTTAAAAAATTTAAAATCTGTGCGTAAATTTCTTCTGCTGTAAGTTCTTCATTATAGAATTTAGAGAAAGCTGTTGCGAATCCTCTCTCAATCCATTTGTCATTTGCTTCTTTCCATCCAATGTCTCGTTTAAGTGTTTGGCTTTCCTCCCACTTAAAATGTTCTATACATTTCAACTGAATGAGAAATCGAGGATCGGTTGACTTACTCAGCATTATTTCTTTAAGAATACACCATTGACAATTGCAATACGGAGATACTACTTCATTAATTTTTTTAGAAAGCTTTGGATTTGTTCCCATAAATACCCCCTAAAATATTTAAGGATATTATAGAATATTATCTTCCAACCAACGATATAATTTACGTCTCTGAAGTGGTGTCATTTTTTCAATATGACTGTGTAACTGTTGAAGTAATTTAGATTCTACTTCTGCATCTTGGTTTTCTTGTGGTGTATTATAAACATTAGATTGTGGATTTCCGCAAAAACCGCAACGCGTTTTACTTAATTCATTATTACTGTGACATTTCTCACATAACCATTTTCCAAACATAACAATCTCCTTATAATTATATTATATTTTATAATTATATAAAAGCAACCAAATTTGATAAATATTTAAAGAACGGTAATCTATTGAAGTGGTGTTCAATAGAAACTCAAAGGTGACTAAGAGCTGTCCCGTTTAAAATACTTATAATAAGGTGACAAAATGCAAACGGATATATCATATAAACCATATGGTTATATTTATAAAATAACCAATCCAATTAATGATAAATGTTATATTGGCCAAACTATTAAACATCCAGAATTAAATAGATGGAAAAAATATAAATCACTTCAATGTAAAACACAAGTTAAATTATATAATGCATTGAAAAAATATGGACCGAATAATTTTATTTATGAAATCCTAGATACCGCCTCAGATCAAATTGTTCTCGATTATCTAGAAGATTTCTACATTGAAAGTTTAGATACTAGAGAAAATGGATATAATTGTAAAGGAGGAGGAGCAAAAGGAAAATATTCAGCCGAAACCCGATTAAAAATGTCAAAAAGTCAACAGGGTAGAGTAATTACCGATGAACATAGACGGAAGATATCTGCATCAATGAAGGGAAAAATGATAGGACCAAAAAATCCTATGTACGGAAAACATAATTCAGGAAAACTTAATGGTAGATTCGGAAAACCGTGCAGCGAAGAATTAAAACAACGTTTATCTGATATCCAAAAAGGAACAAAAAGTTATTGGTATGGAAGAAAACATACTGATGAATCTAAATTGAAAATGTCATTAGCAAAGACTCACCCTCTCGGGGCGAAAGTACTTGCCGAGGGGGCATCTGAATTACCTGGATTTCTGTAAAACATATGACCAGGTAATTGAAGTTTTTTAGTTGCTTTAATAGAACTCGGTTGACCTTTATATCTTCCCTTTTTAATCTTCCGAGTTTTATCTTTTACTGATTGTGCAAAAAATGTTGCAAAGTTCATTTTGACAATTCTATTCCTTTAAATATAGTTTTAGCCGGAACAGTATTACTATTTTCAAATTTTATGATTGCATTAATAATTTGTGCAAGTTGCCCATCTTTATTAAGGTCTAAAATTTGATCTTTTGCTATACCAGTTTCTTTACTTACAAAATCTATATAATCATTCGTTTGATTTTCATGTTTTGGTGCCCAGCGATTAATTATATCCTTTATAGTTTTTAGACCATATTTATTCTGATATACTCTAAGTACTCTTGCCATTGCACGAATACCGTATTCCATATGACTAAACTTCACAAAACGACCATCATGACCAATTGCACCTTTCCAATTTACTTTTTGATTCTTAACTATATTACCTGGATTATTATTCTGCATACCGCGTGTTGGTTCTTTAGAAGCAGCTTGTGCGGTCCCTAATGTCGAAATTAACGCCGCAGTACCTAATGCTCTTGCTAAGTGGCCTTCGTTTACTTCAGTATTTTCTTTTACCGATGATTCATCAAATTCATTCATTTTCTTTGATACATCTATAATTTCATCCGTGAAATTTTTATCTAATGAAACCTTTCCACAATCTAATTCAGAAGGATTCTTTAAACATTTAAACATAGCAGCTGATACTTCTGGTGTATTGATTTCCATTGAACCTTCTGTTGTATTTGCATCTGAAGAATTTGCGCCAGTATATTTACTCCACGCTGAAAGACCTGCTCTCCATGTGGTGTCTTTTTGATTTAATACTAAACGTAATCTTTTTGATAGTTCTTCAAGTAATTCGGCAACACAACGCTTAATCTCTATATCGTTAGTTAATTCCTCAAAAGGATTAAATCCTTTTAGTTTGCTTTCCTTTACCAGACGGCATATAATAGCATTTGCTATTATATCAGGGTTTTCTTTTACATAATCAGTAAATAATGCAGATGGTGATGCATTTGCACCAGTCGGGTTCAATATTGAACGAACAGCTGGGATATATGTCATGAGTAATGGTTTTAAAATACGTTGAAACTCTTCATTATTTGGAAATGGTCTATCGCCTTTATCCATACAATAATTACTTCTGAATTCACATAACATATAAGGTTCACCGTCTTTTGCTACATAGTAATGACTGTTTATAGGATCTTCTATAGCAGCTTCAGATAATTTCTTAGGATTCTTTTCTCCTGGTATTTCATCTAATTTTAGATAACTCTCAAAGTTACGCCACCCATCTTTAAATGCTGTACACCAACGAGCCATTTGTACACCCGTCTCATTAACATATTGATATAATGACTTTTGTCCAATAGGTGTTGGGTATATTCTTACTAATTCATATATTGGTTGTTTTGTTTCCTGAGCAGTTTCATAACTTGGATATGAACCAATAATTTTTGTATCTGGATATACTGTTTTAATTCTCTTACTCATCGAGCTACCAAACAATTCACGCTTTATCTGAAATACAATATTAAAAAGATCACTAATTTTAGCATATTTTGTTAAATCTTTCGAAGCATCAGAAGGCCAATATTTCGTATCCTTATACTTGAAGAAAAAGTGTAAGGTATCTTTCACGCTTGGTAAATCTTCAGGATAGATTATCTGTTTATCTTTAATTTGTTTCAAAACCCAAGACAAAGACATATTAGCATTTCGTTTAATGAATTCCTTTTGTTGTTCAGGTGGATATGGTATTTCAACTGGAAGTTTTTTAGGTTCATTCTTCTTTAATGGAACATACGTAGTATCATTTATAATTTTCAGAATATCTTTTGGACTCTTAATAAGTTTAGCCTTTTTAAGCGTCATCATTATAGGAAGATTAATACCCTTAACACCTGTAGGATCTACATTCGCCCATTCTTCCATTTCCTGTTCGGTCATTGGATTTTCTTTCTTTTTTTGCCACATCGCATTCAATGTAGGATCTTCACCTTCTTTTGGTACTAAATCAGCATTATACTTCTGTAAAAGTATTTTCATTTGATTTGTAAGAGCTTCTAATAATGTATGATAGCTAAAAGCTTCAAATGTAGGTGTTTCTGTTTCGCTATTTTCTCTTTCGTATGCGTTAATAGCCATCTGAATATCATCTATAAAAGGCCTTACTATACGTTTTGCTGTTTCAGGATCCCTTAAGAATTCTTTCATGAAATTACCAAAACTACCCTTTATATCGGAATCCCATGCCGGAAGAGATGTTATCTTTCCCCAAACATGCATTAGTAATTTAGTATTTTCAGCTCCAACCGCATCCTTCAATCTTTTCCAATAAATTGGCCCCAACATTAAATCATATATTTCATTTTCTGCGGTGTCTATCTCACCTTGTACTTCATCGCGAACTTCTGCGTGCGGGGACAATCCGTGTGTATTAGTATAAACAATAAGGCCCTTTATAATTTCATGTATTAGTAATGGATAAATAATAGCTTTTGCCTTAATAACACCAACATCGTCTTCTTGTGCCACTTCCTCTTCCCCCGCTTTCATCATATCATCGCCAGCGGGGACACTTGGCATAGCCCACATTGCCATATCACCAACGGATTGCATAAAGCCATACATAGCTGAAAGCTGTGGATCGATAGCATTTATTTCATTGCGGGATAATTCAAACAAATACATATAATTGGCCGCTGCTCCCTGTGCCATTATATTCTGCATACGTCTCTTATATTTTTCTTGCTCCATATCAACCAAAGCGAGCTCGATTTTTTTACTAAATGATGGATCCGTCTCCGTTTCTTCTATTTCCTCTTCAATTTCTTCTTCTGCACCAGGTCTAATCATTCCGTCAAGCAATGTTGCATCTATTCTCAAATCACCGCGATCTACTGCATCCTTTGCAGCCGAAAACTCTGGAAGAGAAAGAACAGTATCTATAGCTAACATTTCAAGATATTCTCTACGTGGGTTTTCTATTTGTTTTATTTTGCCAATAGTTTGCATCATTCCCATTAAAAGGCCTCTATATTGATGTTGTGCCCCTGGACCAGATGGTATTTGGGTTGCCGGTACATATTTACGAAGCATTTCCATTGCTCTTTGATATGCGCTACTAGCTATTTCATGAGTAGTTTCTACTCCTTTAGGGAGTATTGGTTCGTAACCCAATCCACGCTCTATATTTTGTGCCTTATCCGGAGATACTAAATCAGGATTTCCTTGGCCTCTTATAAATGCTTCGTAAATTTTATTCATATTATTGTTCCAAAATAGTCATATACTTATTGACAATACCTTGTATTCTATCCTTTAAATTACCCGATGCCATTGGACGCTGTTTTGGCATTTGTCCTGGTTTATGACGTCTAAACGGATCGGGATTGGGCGTAGAAGGACGAGGCTTTGAAGGTGCTGGAGGTGCAGATGGCTTCACAGACGGTCTCGTTGTTGGCATTGTTTGTGGCTCTTCTTTTAAAAAATTAGTTACAAAAGAATCAAATTTTATCTGTTTCATATGTTTATTCCTTGTGATAAATATTTATCGTAAGGCTTTGAAAAAAAACATGATTAGACCAAATAAGAGCCGTAGAAAATATAAAAAGACAAAAGTTTACCCGTTTTTGTCACAGATGTATAATCTATTTAAAACAAAACCGGAACTATTTGTCTTTAAAAAAATGAAATTTGAAGGGGAGTATGATCCAGTCGGAGAAATAATCTATATGGATTATCGAAAAGAAATTTTATCTACATTAATACATGAAGTAATACATTATTTGCATTACGAATGGTGTGAAACGAAGGTAATAAGAGAAGAACGTAAAATTGTAAATTCTCTTAGTCAACGTCAGATTAAAAATATTATTAAACGATTTTCTTCAGTTTTTTAATCTATATCATATGGATATACGATCCATTCATCCCCTAGTATTTCTTCAGAAAAATACGTTGGTCTAATTATACTTGTTTTAGGTTTATAATGAAGTGTTGCAGTATAAACTGTTGCATTAGGCGCAACAGATTTTAAATGATCTGTTATTATTTTAAGAGTTCGCCCAGAGTCTGCTATATCATCTGTTATCAAAATAGAATGAGTTTCATTAAAGTTTATTGTGGGTATCTGATAAAAAGAAATATTTGAATCACTTAAACGCTCATCATTTTTTGAATATGTATGGATTCCGAAATTATGTACACGACTTACTCCGTGTTGATATGCGATACATTGCGTCGGAATCAACCCACCTCTCGATACTCCAATTATATCTGTAATTTTTGTTCCTTTTAATTGATGGACTAATTGTCCGCACATTTTCATGTATTCATCCCAAGAAATATATCTTTTCATTTCACTCCTTATAGTTGAAAATAAACAACGTTAATTAATTAGTTATATGGGAAATTATAAAAGCAAAAAAAACAAAAAGCAAGTGAGTGATATCAAAACCCTTGCAGAAGATATATTAAAACAATCGGGTGAATCCGATGATACGGATCTTTTAGATGAAAATCAAAAAGATGTGCCTCTGGAAAATACAGAGCAAACTAATGATGATGTTTTTATACCATCAGAAATAATTGAACCTCTTGAAGAAACGAAAAAATCAAAAGGAAAAATTCCGACAAATAAAAAAGAAGAAAAGATTGCACCTGTTACTAGAGTTATTCTGGATAAGGGAACAACTAAGGCAACAGCTTTTACTATTCAAAGACATATTAATGAAATGTATTCAATCTTAGGCCACTATTTCGGAAGTAAGAATGGTGATTATTTTATTGGAAGCGAAAATACCCTCACGTCCAATATAAATGGCTTGCGTAAACGTTATAAATGTGTTATAGTAGAAGATAAGAATCGCTTTGTCTATTCACTGTGGTTCGACCTAACAAATATTGGCCCTGTATACTAAGTAGTTTAGGATATTTTTAGAATAATGGGAATATGATATTAAACGAAATTTTGAATATGTAAAATCATTAATCAATAATTTAATTACTGACCATGCCACCGAGTTGGGTTATTGATTCATTTTAAGATGCCGCTCAATATCATTCACAATTTCATAAATTGTTTCTTTGCAGCTGTTTTTTGTTTGATAATAGATGTTGTATTTATCAAGTAAATCCTTGATCACGGCGTCTTTTTCTTTAGCTTGCTCTTCTGTTTGACATCTTCCTGATGGATTATATTTTTTATGGCGCACGAGGAAATAATTAAACGAATCATAACGATTAAATTCTTCTAGAACCAAACGCTCAAACGCTTCAGTTTCATTAGTAGCATATGCGAGAGATAAAAGAATAGGTGAATCCGAAATTATGACATCAACTTTATCTAAAAGAATACGAACTGAATGGAGTTGCTTTGCGAATATGTAAATCTGGTCATTTTGGATATCTAACGAATTTTCCCAAACTTTGGTTTTGATATACTCTGGCGTCATTTCACAATTTACACCACGAAGTTTAAGTTCACTAAAAATGCCCGCCATACAAGTAGATTTTCCTGTCCCTGGGCCAGCAAATAAATTTATAACTAATGCTTGTTTACTCATACGAAATACATTTCTCCATTACGAATCAAATCTAAATAGGAATTTACCGTTTCATGGGTAAGATTAACGCCATTATATCTCCACCATGAAATAGGCCTATTATTGTTATTGTCTAATATTTTTTGTTCCAATCTTTGCCGAAGTTTCATGGAATCTTCCATAGTAGGATTCCAGTCATTCCAGAAAGGTTCAGATCCTGATTCTTTTGTGATATTTAAAACATCACATTTAAATCCTCTTGAAACCATTTCTTTCTTTACTTCTTCATGGCGTCTAAAAAGATAAAGCAATCGGCTCTTGAACCAATTAATGTGGCCTTTTCCTAAATCGAAACGCTTAAACGCTTCAGATTTTATTTTCCAGCCATTAACTCTCAAAGAACCGACAACCATTGGTAATTCTCTATACTCGGCAATGAGCCATTGATCTGTAAGAAACATAGGATTTACACCAACGTTACACCTAATTTTATCATCCCCTTTGCATTTTCACATCTAATGCTTTATTATATTTTCGAATCAGATAAATACTGTTTTGGGTATCTTCGTATAATTTATCTATAAACGATATTCTACTTTTTTTGCGACTTAAACTTATTATATAATATGAACTATTATATTTTATATTTTTTCGTATACATTTACACGCTCTTAATCCTCTACTTACTAAAAAATTATAAATCATATCCGCAAAGGTTTCTGATGCGGATATAAATGATACTCTACACTTTCTATTTTTATCTATAGTAATGGTACCATCACCATCCCACACACCGCGAATGAAATGCCATTTATTCATTTCCGTTATCCCATTAAACCATTCAGTTAAATCTAATGTATGTGTCTTATTATGAATAAATCCGATATCCCTCAAATATGTAATAAAATTTCGATTATTTAAATACCATTTACACATAGATGTTTTATCTTTTCTATCGGTAAACGTATCATATATACAACCACCAAATATATCAGTTAATCTAATTAACAGATCTTTATCATGACCGTTTAATTCGATTATACATGCGCTATTAGTAGAAGATGAATTTTCGCGCGGATAATCAATATGACCATCAGTAGCGATCAATCCGAGTAAATATGAAAAATTAGATGTATCTTTATGTTCCAAAATCGCAAATCCTTTAGGATCACGTATTTTTTGTTCGTACTCACATTTGCATATCATTCCACAAAATGGCTTATATTTGTTCGTTACTAATCCTTTTTTACTTTTAAAAACAGTAATACCACAATTTTCACATTTCGTTTCAACAAAATAATACCAATGTTTTCCTATTTTTTCTTTATACCCGTCCTTTGTTTTTATATGAGTTTCAATATTCATATAAATATTTATAGATTTGCCGACATTTTATCTCATCATTTAATAAAATATTTTATTTGCGTTCTAATAGTAATACTTTTTCGCAATTGACATCGCTACTTTTTATCCCGTGATGCAATACTTTGGTCAGTCATCTTTAATCGCGTCCTATGCGCTTCCAACATAGAAATTAAACGATCTATGTCAGCGGGATTAAGTAACCAAACATCCCAATGACCATAACGACATTCAAAACCAAAAATATACTTCAAAGATTTCCAAACGCGCTGATACCATGTCTTATTATGTGCCAACTGAACTTCTAACCATATTTCATTATCTTTGTCATCTTCTAAATAACAAAATCTTATAGTATGGTCAGCACTAGAACATACACAATCATAATATTCTGTTTTCATATCACCAATCGATTTCTATTGCATATTTTCCTGCTTTTAATTCACCCCGTGAGCAAAGATCATTTGCTAGTGTTTGAAATTCCGGATAGAAATTCCTCTTCCACCATATACGTATATTCCAATCGGCAGATTCCCGACCATTATCAGGAATCGACAGGACTTGTTTGGGATCTCGCTTTAACCAAGCCGCAAAACTAACCCCCATTTCTTCATGATTTGACTTCTCTGGAAGCGTATCATTTTCAAAATCGTCACTATCGTCAGGAACACTAAAATAAAATATACCTCTCTCCTTGCATCCATCTTGCTGCTGAAAAGAGTAAGGCCTTTTATAAATTTTTTCTACTGTTTTATTCCATTCATCTACATCAATTATAGTCACATTTCGTGTTTTCATATTCTACTTTCACTTTGCGCACCAGTGCTAATAGGTATCAATTTACATTTCTTGTGGTAATCGTTTATATTATCCACGCCCGTGTAGCTAAAGGCACTCTGCAATCCTTGCGTAATTTCGCGAAGAATATATTTGGCGTGTCCTTGGAATCGAACGGTTTTAATAATACCCTCTACAAATCGATTCTCTCCTTTATTTTCACCAGACGCAGAACCCCCATAAACTTTATAAAGTTCACCATGTTCGTTGCGGAATACATTTCCAGGAGTTTCAGAACATCCTGCAAACATACTTCCTAACATAACAACATCTGCAAACTTTAAAGCCTTTGCAATGTCGCCCACACTCGAGATACCACCATCTGCAATAATACTAGGTGGTGTTGGAATTTCTAGAGCTGCATTATATATTTGATTTAAAGCATATAGTTGTGGAACGCCTACACCCGTATTAAATCTTGTTCTGCATACAGGTGAAGGCCCAATACCAACCTTTACTGCATCAGCTCCCCAATTTTCTAAATCGAAAAAAGCTTCTCGTGTAGCAATATTACCCGCAATTATCGTAATCTTTTTACGCTCGCCACGAGCCCATTGAAATAACTGACCTGTAATCCACTTAATCATATCCTTCACTAAAATATGATGTCCATGTGCCACATCAATACAAAATATTCGTGCCCCGGCTTTATACAACTCTTCAAAACGTTTCTTCTCTTCTTCCTTTACACCAATAGAAACGCCAATATTAATAGGAGTATTATTGAATTGTTTTTTAAAATCATCACCTTTACAGATATCAAAAAACTGATTAATTGCTTCGATATACATTTGTACATTTTCTTCGATAGTACAAAAACGATGCAATAACCCTAATCCTCCCCTGGCGGCAATTGTCGCGGCCATCTTTGATCCTGTTACATTACGCATGTTAGCGGATATGACAGGGAGATCAAGATTAACATTTCCCACTCGTGTATTTAATTTAACACCAGATCGCGAAAATATCTCAGAATACTGAGGCTCAATTAAAACATCATTATATGTATATGCTTCATTCATAAATTATATTCCCTAAAAGATTCACCGGATGTTTTTTGAAGAATTTGCAACATCTCACCTGTTCGCATTTTGTTGAGGCAGGTTAAACAGAGATAGTCTCCCCCTCCACCCATAACAGAAATACATGCGCCGCAACACATACATTTACGTATTGCGGCGCATGCTATTCCTTTAGGTTCATACGATTCTTCTAATATGACCCTATAATGAATCATTTATTCATTTACCAAAAGATAATTAGGATTAATCATCTTAAATCTCAAACGACCTTGTAGTCTCTTTGAGAATATCTCTTCAACAGGAGTAAACACGAGTCCTTCG
>JAQWFH010000046.1 GCA_028704515.1 Eubacteriales bacterium | reverse complement strand
CTGAATTTTACCGTAAAATTTACCCGATTGCAGCTCTGGTAATTCTGGCCTTTGAGGCCTGGGCATTATATATACAATTACAGGCATGGGGTATGAAAACAACGGAGTATTCCTTTATCCTTTTATGGATACTTACCGCGGTAGCTGCTGTGCTTTTAATTATTGCTAAGAACAAGGCATATATTGCAATTTTATCATTGACCTGTGTAATGGCACTAATTTGGGCACTTCCGGTAATCGGAGCACATGCTTTACCTGTAAGCATTCAATCGGATCGTCTGGAAAATCTGTTGACGGAGCAAGAGATTTTGAAGACAGGTGAAATTGTTCCTGCGGCTTCTGTTCCGGACAGAGAAGTGCGCGAGGCAATCACAGATTCGGTAATGTTTTTGGCTTATTCAGAGAGCTCAAAATTGCCAGCATGGTTTGACAAGAACCTTGCTCAAAGTGATGTATTCACAACAAAGCTAGGCTTTGATCAGACGTGGCCCGAGCCAGTGGATATTGGCAGTCCAAATGAATTTATAAGCCTTTCCTTAACATTGCCGCCGGAGGCGGTGGATATAAGCGATTATCGATGGGCCGTTACTTTGCGAGATTCCTACCAAAAGCAAAATGGACAGATTATCCTTAATGGAGAAAATGGCGTTTATCGGATTTACTGGATTGATAATTCAACGCAAGGTATACCGACATTGAAGATAATGCTGGATGACCGCATTTTAATTGAGCGAGACTTAAATGACTTTATTGATCAAACCACGGAAAAATATCCACCAGGAAAAGAGGCGAATTATAAGCCAACATTTGAAGATATGAGCATTAAGATTGAAACTCCTGAGCTGAGCGCCCTTCTTGTTTTAAGAGATGTGAATATTAACATAGATCCACAAAATGATACAATTAATTATTGGATTAGTCCGGATGCATTGTATATTAACGAAAGATAAAAGCGTTTTATATTCTTGAAGAATATTTCTTGTCATGCTATTATGAAATGGAATAAACAGCAGAAAGGAACAAACAACTTATGGAGCTAAATATAGGAATGAGCAATATAACAAAGCTAATTGTCGATGAATCAATGACAGCAGCCTTTTATGGGGGCGATCTGCCTAAAGTGTTTTCAACACCAGATATGATTGCTGCCATGGAAACCGCATGCTACAAGTGCGTTTTACCTGCATTACCAGAGGGCAAACTTTCTGTAGGCACACATGTAAACGTATCACACGACCTTGCTGTTCCGATTGGAACAGAAGTAACTATAACGGCAACCTTGACTGAGATAGACAGACGCCGCTTGACATTTAACGTTGTTGCAACCGCGCCACAAGGCAAAGTAGGGGCTGGAACGCATACGCGTTTTATTGTAAATGTAGACTCTTTCACTAACTAGCCAAAGCATATTTTTTATTAATTAATAACTCAATATAAGTAAAAAAGCCTCCCATGGTAATTTACTGATATGACCCTTCAAAGTTAACAGATGAAAAAATATCTAATTATTTTGAGGGAGAGTATATCATTACGTTTAATCTGAGAGGCTTTTGTTTTTAATTCTCAATAATTTTTGTTTAGATTTTGACCTTATTTATTTTAGGATAAAATCGCCAGGCTTTCTCGGTGCATTTCGAAGAAATGTAACTGCAGGGTAGCCTATAAGCATAGCTATTGCAAACGGTTTATCTCCGGCCTCAAGCCACTCATTTGCTTCCGAAATCTCATTTGCGGCTCTGCATAAATATCCGTTATAAAGAACTCCTAAGCCTAGAGAAATTGCCATTAATTCCATGTTTTGTGCGGCTAAACCTGCGTCGTCTAGACGATCTGAGGCAATCAGCAGTATAGCCGGGGAATTACGAAAGATAAAGTCAGAGTTCGGATCCTCGGTTCTTTCCTTATAAAATCTGCGACAAATCTTCGCGGAAACGGGAATCTCTTCATGCGGAAACATAAGGGCCTTTCCAATTGCGTCCCAAAACACTTCTTTAAATTGTTGCAGCTCCTTTTGAACTATAACGAAACGGCAACCCTGTGTATTCTTTGCGGTAGCAGTATATCGTCCTGCTTCCAGAATAAGCTTAAGCTTTTCATCTTCTATTTTATTAGGCCTGAAATTTCTGATGCTTCTCCGAAATTTAATAGCGTTCAGCAGATTATTGGGATTGAGCCGGACATCTTCCGATGAATACTCTCTTACATCGTCCATATCATATTCGGGAATGGATACCGCTGCAGTAGGGCAAATGGCTACGCAATGTCCGCAGTGAATACAATTGTCTGATACTTCTGCTTTTCCTCCCTTGAGAGAAAGAACTCTGCCGACACAGTCATTAACACATTTTCCACATCCAATGCAGCTCGTCTTATTTATTGTAATCATAATACCTCCCTTAATTCATCTGGTATTGTTATCTTTCATAATCTTTATTATAACATTCGTATCAGATAATCTCAATATTGATATCAAAGTAAACGGCATCACCAATAGATACGAGGAAGAAGATTCGTCCAATCGCCATTGGGTAATATTTTTTTAAAAAATACGGTTGACAAATATGTAGTAATACTATATATTATTGACTGACAGTCGGTCGACAATTTAAATGGAGTGAAAAAAATGAGAATTACGAAAGAATATGATGAAAGAAAAAATGAAATTCTTGATGCTGCCGAAAAAATGTTCAGACAAAAGGGATATGATAAATGCACGGTACAGGACATTTTAAAAGAAGTTGGCATTGCAAGGGGCACCTTTTATTACTACTTCGAATCAAAAGAAGAAGTTTTGGTCGCCACCGTATCAAGATATAAAGATATAGTAATTGAAAGGGCCGATGAAATACTGAGATTAGATGATATGAGCCCTGATGAAAAGCTTATGCGCACATTTTTGGCAATGCGCCTATCGAACAAGCTTGATGATGTTTTACTGGATAATATGCACAAACAGGAAAATGCTTTATTACATCAGAAAACCTGGAGCTTAATAGTAGAAGCATTGGCGCCCATTCTTGTGAAAATCATAGAAGAGGGCGTTCGGAAAAAAGTATGGCACTGCAGATATCCATTGCAGTATATGCAAATTTTTCTGGCAGCTTCTCTAACCTTAACGGATGAGGGGATTTTTGAATCGGATGCTGATTCTCAGATGAAGATTATGGCTGCATTGATTTCAGTTCTCGAAAAAATGCTGGAAGTACCCGAGGACTATTTTATGGCGTTATATATGAAGAACTTTGGATAGTGTAAAATCCCAGCAATATCGAATTTGCTTTTTTGTTCAAATAAAACATTATGAAAATAGAAAGGAGTGGGGAAATTGAACCGCTCAATGATAAAAAATGATTTTAAAAGAAATAAGACTATTAATTTGACCTTGCTATTGTTCATGATGTTTTCGGCAGTTCTTGCAGTCGCTTCAGTGTTAATGGTAGTACAAACCTTTACATCTATTTCCCAATTGTATGAGACAGCCCAACCGCCTCACTTTCTTCAGATGCATAAGGGCGAAATCAATGAAGAACAGATCGATAAATTTATGGCTAAAAACGAGCAGGTGACTTACAGTCAAACAATTGCGATGATCGACATCTTCGGTGAAAACCTTACGGTTGTAGGAGAGGATGATGCATACAATCTTGCCGACCTCCGCTTAGACATAGGCTTGGTAAAGCAAAACCGAGATCGAGATTTACTGCTCAATTCCAATCACGAAAAGTTGATTCTGAATGAAGGCGAAATAGGCATTCCTATAATTTTAAAGGGAATGTATGATATGGAAATCGGCGATAAGATTATTTTAACCGCTAATGGTGTTCGCGAAGAATATATAATTAAAGAATTTGTTTTGGATGCCCAAATGAATTCCACAATGGCATCTTCCACAAGAGTTCTATTAAGTGATGTGGATTTTGAGAAGCTGTATGGGAAGGTCGGAGAGCTTGAATATCTGATAGAAGCTTATTTTAACGACAAGGATCAAGCATCATCCTTTCAAACCATTTATGAGAACAGTGGTCTTCCAATCAACGGTCAGGCAGTGACCTACACGATGATCTTTTTATTAAGCGCGTTGACTGATATCGTTACAGTATTTGTTTTAATTCTAGCAAGTATGCTTTTAATCATTGTTTCTTTCATCAGTATTAAGTTTACAATTATGGCGGCAATGGAAGAGGATGTTCGTGAAATCGGCACTATGAAAGCTATCGGGCTTACTTATATCAATATAAGGGGCATTTATCTTAACAAATATAGAGTTCTGGCTTTCATCGGTGTAACGCTGGGATATATTATCGCATTGCTGAGCAGCACTGCAATTACAGAGCATATCAGCACAACCTTTGGAAAAATAGGTTTGTCTCCATTGGCAATCATATCCTCCGGCGTAGTGGTCTGCCTTGTGTATCTTCTTATAATTACTTATTGTAAGAGGGTTCTGAACAAAATCAAAAACCTTACAGTTGTCGACGCATTAGTCAGCGGGAAAGGTTTTGAAAATAAAACCGGAGCGGTAAGGGATGGGCTTTATAAGTCCAAGAAGCTTCCCGTCAACGGCCTTATAGCATTACGAGAGGTGTTCTATCATTTTAAGAATTGGGTCATCATGTTTATGGTTATGTTGATTGTTGTACTTATCATTTTGGTTCCCTTTAATCTGCTTCATACCTTTGAGGCTCCCGAATTTATCACATATATGGGGAGTTCGCTTGAGGATATCTTGATAGAGGTGGAAACTGGCGAAAATCTTGAAACTAATTACGATAAAGTGACACAACTTTTATCAAAGGATTCTTCTGTTAATAATTATTTTGAGAATCGAACAATTCGGGTCGCGGCAACGGATTCTGCGGGTGGCGCTATGAATATTAATATAGATGTCGGAGAGAATGCAGGCAATGAGTTGCAGTATCTTGATGGCAAGGCTCCACAAGGTGAAAATGAAATAGCCGTTTCATTTATTAATGCGGATGAAATGGGGATAGAGACAGGAAACGCAATTGAACTTTTGACCGGAGAGCAGGTACAGCAATTCTTAGTATCGGGAGTGTACCAGGACGTCACAAGTGGCGGAAAGACAGCAAAGTCAAAATATAATTTCCCAGGTGTCGATGTTCATAAATATTCCTTCTCCGTCAATCTTAAAGAAGATGCGGATATGAAAAATAAGGCGGATGAATGGGCGGGAAGTCTTGGAGCAGGTGTAACAGTAGATCCAATGGAGGAATTTATTAATCAGACACTGGGTGGAGTGGCAAAACAGCTTAAGACAATTGTTTTTGCACTTGTAATCATAGGAGCGTGCTTGGCGATGCTTATTACAGTTTTGTTCTTAAAGCTGCGACTTGCAAAGGATTCATCCGAAATAGCCGTATTAAAAGCGATTGGTTTTTCTGTACAGGATATCTATGAGCAATATATGATAAAAATTGGATTTACTTCATTACTCGGTATTACGGCTGGGATTATTGCAACGGATCTGCTTGGCGAAAGGATTGTTAACGCTGGCTTGATGATGTCAGGCTTGGGTGTCAAGGAAGTCAGTCTTGTTGAAAACCCTGTAATTGAATATATTATAGTACCAGTGCTGTTAATAGGGCTTGTAATGCTTGTGACACGTATTGTAATGAGAACAATTAAAAAATATAATATTATTTCGGTCATTAATGAATAGGAATTTCGGAGGTATCACATGAAGACAATATTAGAAGTAAAGAATCTATGCAAAAGCTATGAAAATATCCGAGTATTAAGTGATGTAAGCTTTAAGGTCGGTGAGGGTGAGTTCATCGCTATCATGGGTCCCTCAGGGTCTGGAAAATCAACGCTTCTTTATAATATAAGCGGGATGGACAGACCAACCTCCGGCGAAGTAGTGCTCTGTGAAAAAGAAATTTCCAAGCTACCTGATGAGATAATGAGTGAAGTAAGGCTCAAGCAGATGGGCTTCATTTTCCAGCATGCCTATCTTTTGAAAAACCTATCTATCCGAGACAATATTGTGCTACCGGGATTTGAGGCGGGTGTCCTTGATCGTGAGCAAGTAAATCAAAAGGCAGATGCTTTGATGAGAAAGACTGGTATATCGAATATTGCAAATCACGATATTAAAAAGGTATCGGGAGGGCAACTGCAACGTGCAGCAATCTGTCGTGCCCTTATAAATCAGCCCGATATTTTATTCGCTGATGAACCCACGGGAGCACTTAATAGCAGTACTACAAAAGAAGTAATGGACATTATCAACAATGTATATACAGATGGAACTACAGTTATCATCGTTACTCATGATGCGAAAGTGGCATCCCGCGCATGCAAGGTGATTTATCTTATAGACGGAAATATTCACGATGCTCTGGAATTAGGTAAATATAAAGCCGATGAAGCTACAAGCGCAACCCGTGAGAAAAGATTGGCACAGTGGTTAGAGAAAATGGGATTTTAAAGGTGCGATAAATAGCTTCGTACACACATATTTCTCCAGTTATGCGTTTGCCGCTTCAACTGCTCTTGCAACTGCAGCCGCTACACGCTTATCAAGAGCGGAAGGGATGATGTATTTTTCACCGAGCTCTTCATCCGTAATAATATTCGCTATTGCATAAGCTGCGGCAAGCTTCATGTCATAGGTTATATTTCTCGCTCTGCAATTCAAAGCACCTCTAAATAATCCCGGAAATACCAAAACATTGTTAATTTGGTTAGGAAAGTCGCTTCTGCCTGTCGCCATAATGCGCACACCTGCAGCTTTTGCCTCTTCATACATAATTTCGGGAGTTGGATTGGCCATAGCAAATACAATTGCATCACTGTTCATCGTCCTTGCCGCTTCCGGACTTAGTGCCCCGGCAACGGATACGCCGATAAAAACGTCGGCTCCGACAATTGCATTTTGCAAATCGCCCTTTAAACCTTCACGGTTTGTAATGTCGGCAAGATCTTCATGATGCGGACCGTTACCGGTCCGACCTTTATAAATAATACCCTTGCTGTCGCATATCATAATGTTTTGTACCCCCGTACGAAGCAGCATCTTGACGATTGCATTTCCCGCACTGCCGGCACCGTTTATTACAACCTTTATATCGCTTATATCCTTTTTCGTTATTTTTAGAGCGTTGATTAAAGCAGCCGTTGTTACTATGGCCGTACCGTGCTGATCGTCGTGAAACACAGGAATGCCAAGCTCCGCTTCAAGCCGTCTTTCTATTTCAAAGCAGCGAGGAGCACTGATATCCTCAAGATTAATGCCTCCAAAGGTAGGAGCTATCCTTTTTATTGTCTTGATTATTTCTTCCGTATCTTTTGTATCTAGGCAAATTGGGAAGGCATCCACATCGCCAAATTTTTTAAAAAGAATTGCTTTTCCTTCCATGACGGGCATTGCGGCCTCTGGGCCGATGTCCCCGAGTCCGAGAACAGCTGTGCCGTCTGTAACAACCGCCACGAGATTGCCTTTTGAGGTATAGCGGTAGACATCATCCCTATTTTCATTTATCTTTAGACAGGGAGCGGCAACTCCAGGTGTATATAGGATGCTTAAGTCATCTTTGTTCTCAAGCGATACCTTGCTTGTAACTTCTATTTTCCCTTGATTCTTTCCATGAATCTCCAATGCAGCTTTATTGTAATCCATTATAATTTCCCTCCTTTTTTCTTAGCAGGAGATCTTTACCTGAAATACCGGGCTCTGTCATGTTTACAGGATCCAAGATAAAGTTCAACTCTTCTTCAGATAAAAGGTTTTCTTTAATCATCAAACTCCTTACAGACTGTCCGCTTTCAAGCGCTTGCTTTGCAATATTGGCAGCTTTTCGGTATCCCACGTGAGGACAAGTTGCAGTGATAATACCGATACTGTTTTCAACAAGATATTGACACCTTGCTTCGTTGGCTGTGATGCCCGATACACAATTATCGACAAAGGTTCTAACAGCATACCCAAGTGTATCTATCGATTGGAATATACAGTAAAATATAATCGGTTCAAATGCGTTAAGCTCAAGCTGCCCGGCTTCGGCTGCCATTGTTATCGTGACATCGTTTCCAATCACATTGAAGGCTACTTGATTGACGACCTCAGGTATGACAGGGTTTACTTTACCTGGCATGATGGAAGAACCGCTCTGCTTAGCGGGAAGGTTAATTTCATTGAATCCAGCTCGCGGTCCCGATGACATAAGACGCAGGTCGTTTGCTATCTTTGATAATGTTACGGCACAAGCTTTGACTGCACCCGAAGTGGCGACAAACGAATCGAGGTTCTGGGTGGCATCGATTAAATCGAAAGCTTGAACGAGCTTCATATTGGATACTTCGGAAATCTTTGGTACGATGCACTTCAAATATATTTCGTCCGCATTTATACCTGTTCCCACAGCGGTACCACCCATATTTACAATGCGCATTTCTTCAATAGCATTATCAATTCTGCGTATATCGCGAAGAATGGCTACAGAATATGCTTTGAATTCTTGCCCTAGACGGATAGGAACAGCATCCTGCATTTGAGTTCGCCCCATTTTTATGACATGGTCGAATTCTCTGGACTTCTGTTCGAGCGCATCGTGTAAGCGAAGCAGCTCAGTCTTTAGGTTTTTCAAAAGACGCAGAGAAGTCATTCTGCCAGCAGTTGGAATTACATCGTTTGTGGATTGCCCGAAGTTAACATGGTCATTGGGATTCACAATGTTGTAATCGCCTTTTTCTCCACCGAGTATTTCAATCGCACGATTTGCAATAACCTCATTTGCATTCATATTCAACGATGTCCCGGCACCTCCTTGTATAGGGTCGACAATAAAATCTTCATGCATCTTTCCTGCGATAATTTCATCGCAAGCCTTGATTATTGCGTTTGCCGTTTTATCTTCTAGAAGACCTATTTCACAGTTCGTAACGGCCGCCGCTTTTTTTATATATGCTAAGCTATTGACAATTTCAGGATGCATGCTTAATCCTGTTATGCGGAAATTTTCGGCAGCTCTTAAGGATTGAACACCATAATACACATCATCGGGGACATCTTTTGTACCAATGGAATCCCTTTCTGAGCGATAATTCGATTTTTGTGCGTTTTTCATTTTAAACCCTCCTGTTATTAATTTGCCTATTAAATATTTTTTCAATATTTTTTTATTTATTTTATTGATTTAATTATATGAAGCGGCTAAAATATAAGCAAATACATATAATTTTATAATTAATATAATTTGTAAATTATATTAATGGCAAAAGGAGGAAGATTGTATGTTTCAGGGTATGGAATATGTATACAATGTATACAAGGAAAAAAGTTTTTCAAAAGCTGCTAAAAATCTATTCACATCGCAGCCTTCACTAAGCGCCACAGTAAAACGAGTAGAACAGCGCATAGGTTATCCTATTTTTGATAGAAGTACAAAGCCAATCAAGCTTACGGAATGCGGAGAAAAATACATTAAATCGGTCGAAAAAATCATGCTAATTGAGAATGAATTCTGCGACTTTATAAATGATATCGGAGAGCTTAAGAGTGGAAAACTGGTTCTAGGAGGCAGCAGTCTTTTCTCTTCATGGGTACTACCTTCATTAATAAGAGAATTTTCGCGCCGTTTCCCATTAGTAAAAGTAGAGCTTATAGAAGAAAGTACTTCTGAGCTTGAATTGCTGCTTCAAGAGGGAACAATAGATCTTGTTTTGGACAATTGCCTCCTTGATAGGACTGTGTTTGATTGTAGCTTATATCAAGAGGAACACTTATTACTTGCAGTCCCAAGCGGCTTTGAAATAAATAAAGAAAATAAATCCTACATACTTTCTGCGGAAAGCATTCGAGATGGATCCTTTCTAAATGATGAGACTAAAGCGGTTCCTATAGAAATCTTTCATAAGCAGCCTTTCATTATGTTGAAACCTGAAAACGAAACGGGTAAAAGGGCAATGAATATTTTGCGCAAGCATGATATTATTCCTTCTGTTGTTTTTGAACTTGATCAACAGATGACATCTTATAACATTACCTGTTCGGGAATGGGTATTTCATTTATCAGCGATACATTGATATCGCGCGTTCCTGCGCACCCAAATGTAGTTTATTACAAGCTTGCCGGAGCGGATACACATAGAAGCATCTATTTTTATTGGAAAGCTGGCAGATATTTCAAAAGAACAGTAGAGGAATTTCTTAAGATGGCAAATAATGATAGGTCTCACAATCTATAAAATTAAAGGGCCATAATTTTATGGTTATATCAATTATAAAATTATATATATTTGAATATAACGTACCGGATTTATATAATAGAATGGTCACTATAATATACATTACACAATAGGAGAAAATTATGAAGAAAAAGATTCTAATTATCAGCACGGGCGGGACTCTGTCCTCTGTAAAAAGTGAAAAGGGTCTTATCCCGGGGTTGAGTAGCCAAGAGATACTTTCCGAACTTAAACTGGTTTCTAGGGATTCGGAGCTTTACATAGAGGAGTTATTATCGTTGGACAGTGCAAATATATTTCCAGAGGACTGGGCTGCGCTTGCACGCAAGATCGCGGATGCTTCTAAGGAATATGACGGGATAACAATAATTCATGGAACGGATACGCTTGCTTATACATCCTCAATGTTATCATTTATGCTTCCAAACATATCTATACCGGTTATTGTTACAGGAAGTCAACTCTCCATTTCTCATCCCGTTGCGGATGCTCTGGAAAATTGCAGGTGTGCTATATATATGGCAGCATGCGGGTATCCGGGGGTATTTGTTGCTTTTAATAGGAAGGTTATGCTCGGTTGCCGGGCTTCAAAGGTAAGATCTCTGAGCTTTGACGCATTTGACAGTATTAATTATCCTAATGTAGCAGAAATCAGCTCTTTGGGGCTTCATGTAAATAGAGATGCTCTTAAGGTTCCAACCGGAGATTTTAAGTTGGAACCCGATTATTCAGAGGAAGTGTTTTTACTTAAGCTGTATCCGGGTATCAAAGCGAAAATTATCCTAAAGCTTTACCAACAAGGATATCGGGGGATATATATAGAAGGATACGGACTGGGTGGTGTCCCATTCTTGAAGCATGACTTTATCACAGCAATAAGTCAAGTGACAGAGAAGGGGATGATTGTCGTTATCGGCAGCCAATGTCGGTATGAGGGAAGCAATTTGTCCGTTTATGAAACAGGGCGACTTGCCGTTGAAAGCGGCGCGCTGGAGGCATATGATATGACTTCGGAGGCTGCAATTACAAAGCTGATGTGGACATTGGGTCAAACGGGTGATGCAGATGAAGTCCGCAAATACTTTTCAAGGAATATGGTGGGTGAGGTTCATATTCCAACTACCATTAAATAATATAAAAATTGCATTTGCATACGACGGCATCTATGCGTACTTTTGCGTTAAAACCAAGAAATTCAATGTTTTCATTGATATAAAAAACTATCTATATTATAATAATTATACATTGTAAGCAATCTTTTTTAAGCAGTGAAAGGGTGAGCAAATTATGAAAAACAAGTACGTAAGTCCGATCTTAGAGAATATACGCAATTATAATTTTAACGGAGATATGGAACTCGCCGGCAAATACGCTTTGGATTACATAAATTCTGTAAATTCCATGCGGGTCTATCCTTCGGATGAAGATATTGCGGCACTTTCGGTTTTTGATATTCCTTTGGGCGATGAACCTACACCAAACGCTGAAATTTTGGATAAACTGCATAACTATGGCTCGAAGGCTACAGTCGCGCAGACGGGTCCCAGATATTTTGGGTTTGTGTGCGGAGGCATACTTCCCTCATCACTTTCGGCAAAATGGCTGATGGATGCATGGGATCAAAATCCAGCAATGTTTGTCATGTCGCCGATTGCAGGCAAAATAGAGGAGATATGTGAGAAATGGCTTGTTGAACTTTTAAATCTGCCAAAGGGGACAGCTGCAGGCTTTGTAAGCGGAAGCTCTACTGCTATAAATTGTGCATTGCTCGCAGGACGCAATCATATATTGAAAAATTTGGGATATAACGTGAGTGCTGCGGGATTGAATGATGCTCCTAAGATTAAGGTGGTTTTAAGTGAAGGTGCACACTCTACCGTATTTAAAGCCCTTTCCATTATAGGTTTGGGACAGGAAAATTTAATTAAAGTACCAATGGATGAGCAAGGGTGCATATGTGCCGATAAAATACCGGAGCTCGACAAAAGTACATTGCTTCTTTTGCAAGCCGGCAATGTAAACAGCGGTGGGTTTGATGACTTTAAATCTATCTGCAAAAAAGCGAATGAAGCCGGAGCATGGGTTCATGTTGACGGTGCATTTGGTCTTTGGGCGGCAGCAAGTGAAGAATTTGCACATCTGACGGAAGGTATGGAATACGCGGATTCTTGGTCTATGGATGCACATAAAACATTAAACGCACCGTACGATAACGGCGTCGTTTTATGTAAGCATCGGGATTCACTTGTAAATGCAATGCATATGACTGGTGGATATATACAAATCACCGAAGGAAATAGGGATAGTATGATGTATACGATGGAAATGTCAAGGCGCGCCAGAGCACTTGATATTTGGGCTACTCTTATGGGTCTGGGCAAAAGAGGCTTGTCGGAGCTTGTCAAAGAGCTTCACACAAAGGCTGTATATTTTGCTGACGAACTCAAAAGTATAGGGCTTTCAGTTTTGAACGATGTCGTTTTTAATCAGGTAATTGTAAGATATGAGGATGACGAAAAGACCAAAAAGCTAATTGATGCTATACAAAAGTCAGGAGTATTATGGCTCGGACCTTCATCATGGCAGGGGAATGCGGTTATGCGGGTAAGCGTTTGCTCATATAAAACAACTTATGAAGACATAGATATTTGCGTAAAAGAAATAAAACGTCTTAAGGAACAGATATAATAAATGATTATTTAAAAAACCGAGGCAGGACAAATAACCTGGCCTCGGTTTTTTATTAAAGACGACGAATCTAATCACTCATTAGACCTCGGCAAGTTCTCCTTCAGTACTGAACAACAATACAACTGAATCCGTAGTCAATTTCAACAAATCTCTTTGCTCTTTATAATCAGGGTTTAATACTATTTCTTCAATAAATCCAAGACCAACTGCTCCTGATTCTCCGGCGCTAAAGGGGGAATCGTTACGGATAGGGTTCTTGGCACGATTCATTCCTTTAAAGGTGATTTCATCGCTGCATTTAATAAAAAAGCTCGATTTAGCTTTCAGGAGGGGGAATGTTGCGGGATTTGGCTCACCGCAGTTCAGCCCTGCCATAGCAGTGTATGGATTACCGCCGATACCTATGAGTTTGTTTTTTTCAACCGATTCATAGATGCAAGCTACCGTTTCCGGCTCAATAATCCCGATGTACGGCAGCTCATCCTTATATTTATTGAACAAATACCATACGACACCGCCGGCAAGACAACCAACGCCTGCTTGAATAAATACATGCGTCGGCTTTTCGTTCATTTGTTCCAATGCTTCTTTCACCATTGTAGAATAACCGAGCATTATATCGTTCGGAATTTCTGTATACCCGGGAAGGGTAGTATCTTGAACAAGGTATGCATCATGCTTCTTTGCATATTCCGATGCGTATCTGACAGTGTCATCATAGTTCATATCTGTTACGATAACCTGAGCATTAAAAGCTTCTATTGCCTTAACCCTTCGAGTTTCACTTCCGGCCGGCATAAATATTATCGCTTTAAAGCCCAGCTCATGTGCCATCCATGCCAATGCTTTCCCATGATTACCGTCGGTACATGATACAAAGGTATATGACTCTCTAGGATCTTTCTCAATAATTCTGTGCACTGCGTAGCTTGCTCCCAAGCCTTTAAACGCATTGAGACCGAAGCGGCTCGATTCGTCCTTAACATAAATCTCCTTGATATTAAGTTCATCTGCCAAAGACTTCAAACGCATTAGTTGTGTTGGTTGATATGAAGGCATGGATAGATGAAATTTTGCCACATCATTAAAATTATTAGGCAACGTAATATCGGAGAGATATTTTGCCGTGATATTCGATAAAATTTTAATTTCTTTCATTAGAATAACCCTCCTTTTCTTGGAATTTTTAATCAATAATATAAATTAAATGTCTTTTAATTTAAAGATAATATATGATTTCAGTATAATATTAATATTGAGTCTTATCAACAAAAACATTATTCATACTTTTTTATATTCGTATTGTAATATAATGTGCACGCTTATCAAGACACAAATTTAGAAATTTTTAGTTATGACTCCTTTCTTGAATTTAAGCTGCACAAGCAACAAAGCTAAAGTAGATTTCTGCTGGTGTTTTGTAATCGTAGCTTTGATGCCCTCTTTCATAAT
>JAQWFH010000007.1 GCA_028704515.1 Eubacteriales bacterium | reverse complement strand
AAAGGTGTTATTGACATGCTTGCCTTAATTGAATATATTGTAAAAAAGAGAAGCAGCACTTTTGGCTCCTTCTCAATCTTAAATATTATCATAGAAAGCTAATTTACAGAGATAGTTTCACACCCTCCATAAAAAAATAAAACAGCCGAGCAATTACTCGACTGCAATAAGGTTTTCTATTTTTACCACAATGTCTTCAATTTCAGAATAAACAAAGACATTATTTTGGTTAATCAAAGATTTAAATTCTGTTATAGAAACCCATTTAGCGCCAATAACTTCGCTCTTCTGTAAGGACATTTCGTGTATGGGAGTATTGCTTTTGATAAGAAAGATATCCCATATTATATGATTTTCGTCCCTTACAAATCTGGCAAGATGACGCATGTCGTTTGAGGTTATGTCGATGCCGAGTTCTTCCTTTACTTCTCTTATGCAGCCGTTTACGGTGTCCTCTCCTGATGTGATACGACCGGTAGTGAGGGCCCAATGGCCTGGCAGAAGCTCGCATTCGTAGCTTCTCTGCTGTATTAGAAGCTCATTGTTGTCATTGATTAGCCACGCTTCTACTGCAAAATGATATTCATTTTTACCGAACACGCTTCCTTTGAGAAGCTTTCTTCCCGTAAATACACCGTTTCTGTCGTATACATCCCAATATTCCATGTCGGATTCCTTTCAAAGCTTGTTAATTTCTTCTAGTGTTTTATAAAGGGGTAGTCCGATTACATTGTTCAGATCTCCCTCAATATGATCTATATATTTTGAAAATGTGCCTTGAATGGCATACGCACCAGCTTTGTCGTAGGGCTCATCAGTCTCGAGATAAGCTTTGAGCTCTTCATCGGAATAGTCCTTGAAAAACACCTTTGTAACATCGCAAAAGCCCCGTTTTTCATAGGAGAGAGTATTTATGAGAGCAACGCCTGTCGCAACATAATGAACATTTGAGCGTAGCGTGTTAAGAATATCAAAGGCATCCGATTTATCTTTTGGCTTTCCAATAATCTTATTATAGTAAACCACAGTGTCGGCTGCAATAATCAGTGATTTCTTATACTCAAGCTCTTTTTCTTTTATATATTCTTCAGCCCAAAGGGCTTTTTTTAATGCAAGAAACATTACTGCGTCTTGCATTTCAATATTTTCCGGAAGGATTTCGGTGCATTTGGGAATGATAATCGTAGGATTTATAGATGCACTTTGTAGTATATCCAATCTTCGAGGCGATGCCGATGCGAGAATGACAGTATTAAATTTTTTATTCAACATTAAATTCACAAAGTATTTTCCAGTCTAATTTTTTTCTTTCCATATTATTATTACACACATTTATGAATTTTTAAAGTCTAATTGTGCAAAAATAGAGAACATAACAATTTCCGCGGAGGTAATAATTATGAGCAAGTCAAAAGGAACACCGGGAAAAGAAGTGGCAAAGGCATATGAAAAATACGCTATGACTTTTACACCAAAACCCAGATATTTTTACAATTGCGTCAAAGCATTTATTGCCGGAGGGCTTTTGTGCGTTATAGCAATGCTTATACAAAATAGGATTATGGCATCGGGATGGGAAGAAAAGGATGCCGCAGCACTGCTTACGATAATATTGATATGCTCAGCACAGCTTCTTACAGGGCTTGGATGGTTTGATACCATAGCAAAGGTTGTAGGGGCCGGAGTAATAGTTCCGATTACCGGGTTTGCAAATTCAATGGTTGCACCTGCAATTGAATATAAAAAAGAGGGAATTGTCCTCGGAGTGGGAGGCAAGCTCTTCAGCCTTGCAGGACCTGTATTGGTGTGCGGAATATCATCCGCCGCTTTAGTGGGAATAATATATTGGTTTATGGGAGGTATGCGTTGAAAAACAAGATAGGTAAGCAGACATTTGTGTTCCGCAATAAACCTGTCATTACCGGAGAATGTGCGGTTGTTGGAACAAAGGAGGGGCAAGGTCCATTAAAGGAGTATTTTGATACAATTCTAGAAGATGACACTTATGGTGAAAATACTTGGGAAAAAGCGGAAAGCAGAATGATGGAAAATTCCATTATGACGGCAATTCGTAAGGCCGGTCTTGAAAAAAAGAACATAGAGGTAATGTTGACGGGTGATCTTTTAAATCAGCTTATGTCCAGCTCTTTCAGTGCCAGGGATATCGGTGTTCCTTTTATAGGTCTCTACGGCGCTTGTTCGACTATGACACTAAGCATGCTTATGAGCTCAATAATTGTTGACGGTGAATTTGCAGAGAATGTCGTTTGTGCGGCTTCTAGCCATTATTGTACAGCGGAAAGACAGTTCAGGATGCCACTTGAACATGGAAATCAAAAGCCTCCTTCGGCGCAATGGACGGCTACGGCCTCGGGAGCGGCAGTTATTTCAAAAAATCCTTGTAAATCAAACGAAACACTTATACCTATACCGAAAGAAATATTTATAACACACGGGACGGTTGGAAAGATTATAGACACGGGGATGAAAGATTCTAACCAAATGGGAGCGGCTATGGTACCGGCTGCAGTTGATACAATACTCAATCATTTTGAGGATACAGGCAGGACTCCGGATGATTACGATATAATCCTCACAGGTGACTTGGGATATATCGGAAAAGAAATAGCTTTAGATTTATTTGCCGATGCCGGGCTGAACATGAAGAAGATGCATTTGTGCTACGATGATTGTGGCACAATGCTCTATTATAGAGAGAGTGAGGATGTGCACGGAGGTGGGTCGGGCTGCGGCTGCTCAGCAAGCGTATTTACCGGATATCTTTTCAAAAAAATGAGAGCAGGAATTTTCAACAGAGCCCTCATCGTATCTACGGGAGCAATGCTATCGACAATAAGCCCGTTTCAAGGAGAAAGTATACCGGGAATAGCTCATGCGATTGCAATAGAAACATCGTAAAGGAGGAAGTATATGCAATGGATTATGTTTACGCATTTCTTATAGGAGGTATCGTCTGTGCGATAGGACAGGTGTTACTAGATGCAACGAAGCTTACTGGCCCCAGAGTACTTGTTATATTTGTGGTATCCGGGGTAATCTTACAGGCATTTAACTTGTACCAGCCACTTGTGGATTTTGCCGGTAGCGGCGCAACTGTACCACTTCCGGGATTTGGATATTCTTTAGCAAAGGGTGCAATTGAAGGAGCATCCAACGGGATTTTAGGAGCAATAACGGGTGCGCTCACGTCTACAGCGGCAGGTATAACTGCAGCAATAGTATTTGGATATTTGGTTGCTGTTTTATTCAATCCAAAATCATTAAGGTAGAAGTCAAAATAATTAAACTCATACGCAGTGTATTTGTTGCACTGTGTCTGTTTTTATGGTAAATTTAATTAGCACTCGTATTGCATTGCCGACCTAAATAAAATAAATATACGGTTCCATAAAAACCCTGTTGGAAAAACCGCAATAAAATAGTATAATTAATGGAAGAAAACAGGACTGATATTGGAGATATATGTAGAAACCTTTGAAGAATTGCAAAAGGGTATTTGCATGGGCACGCATACGGAAATCGGACAAGGTACCTTATTTTTGCAACAACTAAATTTATCACTCTAACCGGGTGTAAATTACAAAGAAAGGGAAAACAATGAAAAAAGAACACTTTTATGCGTCAGTACCGAAAAAGAAGAAGAAATTTTCCGACGATCTGACACCAGCTCCAAAGCACATGACCGGAAAAAAGGCTGGCAAGCTTGCAATCATTGGTCTAATTGCAGGGGTTGGGGCATTTTTGTTGGCACGAGTACCAAAGAAATACTAAAGAATCATATAGGATAAAGGCTTGCTGAGATGATGAACAAGAAAAAAAAATCACTTATAATGGCAATGACCGCAATATTTTTTATTGCGGTCATTGCCATATTCGTTGTTTATGACTTCAAAACAGAGGATAAGCCTGTTTCAAATATTCCGGAGCAAGATGTGCAGACAAACAACGAAGCAAAGCCGCTCGCGCAACCTGATCTTCCGGTGCCCTTGGATACGGATGAAGAATATGCCGTGTTTAAAAACAGCCTATTTATAGGAGACTCGAGGACAGAAGGGTTTAAACTGTATTCGGGTGTCAACAATGCGATATTTTTCTGCGCAAAATCAATGACCGTCGATAAAATTGTATCCGGGGAAAAGATAAAGGCGCAAGGAGCAGAGCAGTCCATTTATGAGGTTTTGGATGGCAACAGCTTTGAAAAGGTATACATAGGATTTGGACTTAACGAGCT
This sequence comes from Eubacteriales bacterium, assembly GCA_028704515.1. Lineage (GTDB taxonomy): Bacteria > Bacillota > Clostridia > Peptostreptococcales > Anaerovoracaceae > UBA1440. The sequence continues at coordinate 50,690 of JAQWFH010000007.1, read as the reverse complement.
TGGATGGGTACATATTGAAAATTTTATTTCAGAATACGGAGCTCTTATAGATGCAGTAAAGACATCTCAGCCTGATGCTCAAATTTATATTCAGGCATTACTACCGGTTACGAAAGAAAGATCATCAAGGGACAGAACCAATAACAATGAACAGATATATTGGTACAATACAAATCTCGTAAAGCTCGCGCAATCAAAGGACGTTGTATATGTAAACGCTTCTGAGCCTCTTGTTGATGAGAGCGGGGCACTCAAACCCGATTCTACAACAGACGGAATACATCTAAACAGTAAGTATTGTAAGATATGGGCAAAATATCTTGCAGAAATTTCATAACGATATTAATTGGGAGGGGAAATAATGAGAAAGAAATTATTTTTATACATTATTGCGATTATTATTATGGCTACAATGCCTGCATGTACGGATTCGGGCGAAAAAACCATTCAAAATGGACAGATATTTGATAGTGAAGAGCTTGCAATGCATCTTGCGCAAAATATAACCTTTAAAGATACGATGGATAAGATTGACGATCTCCTTGCAGCGGAGCTTTACAATTTAGACTCTGAAAGCTTTGAAACGGTTGAGGTTTATGCAAGTACAGGTGCAACGGCCGAGGAAATCGCGGTGTTTTCTGCAGTGACCGACGAGCAGTTTGACAAGATAGCGGAAGGAATAAACGACAGAACAGAAAATCAGCGAGATGGATTTACGAACTATGTCCCAGGAGAGCTTACAAAGCTGCAGGACCCGCTTGTAAGGCAGGTCGGGAATTGTATTGTATTCGTAGTTTGTGATGATAAAGCTCAGGCTGAAAGTGTGCTTGAAGATTATGTATCTAAGGAATAGCAGAATAAAAAATAGGCAGTAACAAGGAGAGTACATAGATGGTATTCAGTAGTATAACGTTTTTATTTTACTTTTTACCTATAACAATTGCGCTATATTATTTGGCTCCTTTTAGGATGAAAAATATAATTCTCCTGATTTCGAGCCTTTTTTTCTATGCGTGGGGAGAGCCGGTATACATATTTCTGATGATTTTCTCAATAATTGCAAACTATGCGATGGGTGAATTACTGTGTAGAGTGGACGGTAAAAAGAAAGTGCTTGCTCTTGCGATTGTGGTAAATTTAGCAATTCTCGGATTCTTTAAATATGCTGACTTTGCGATAAACACCGTAAATTCTATTTTGGGCACATCGATAAATATAATGGAATTACCTCTCCCGATAGGGATTTCGTTTTATACATTTCAGGCGATGTCCTATCTTATAGATCTTTATAAAGATGAAGTCTCACCGCAAAGAAACTTTATAAATTTCGCAGCATATATTGCACTTTTCCCTCAATTGGTTGCAGGCCCTATCGTAAGATTGCAAACTGTAGAAAGAAGCTTTATTTACAGAGAGCATACCCTTGATGACTTTGTGGCCGGCTCAAAGAGATTTATAATAGGGCTTGCGAAAAAGGTTCTTATAGCTAACAATATGGGACTCATTTGGAATCAAGTCATAGCAACGGAGCCAGGCTCGCTTTCCATGGCTTCGGCGTGGATAGGCATAGTGGCATTTACATTCCAAATCTACTTTGACTTTTCGGGATATTCCGATATGGCGATAGGGCTGGGACGAATATTCGGTTTCAAATACAATGAAAATTTTCGTTTCCCGTATTCTTCAAAATCCATAACCGAGTTTTGGAGGCGTTGGCACATGTCGCTCAGTTCATGGTTCAGAGATTATGTTTACATTCCCCTTGGTGGCAATCGCAAAGGCCTTGCTATACAAATAAGAAATATTCTTGTTGTCTGGATTCTAACAGGGCTGTGGCACGGTGCAAGCTGGAATTTTGTATTTTGGGGCTTTTATTTCGCAATAATTTTAATTGCAGAGAAGATGTTCTTGTTAAAATGGATCGAAAGGCAAAGTAATGCGGTCAGACATATATACACGATGCTGCTAGTGATTATAAGCTGGGTAATCTTTTGTATTGACAGCGTGTCGGGGATTTTTGGATACCTAGGCGCTATGTTCGGATTGGGCGGCGGCGGTATTTTAGGGGCGGACAGCCTATATCTTCTCGGAAGTAATTTCATCTTTATTTTAGCGGCCTTTATATTTTCAAGCGAAAAATCCGAGAACATAAGGCCGAACGGCATTATTGCGTTAACATTGCTCTTGATACTGAGCATATGCTTCATAATGTCGTCAACATACAATCCGTTTTTATATTTCAGATTTTAGAGGATTGATTTATGAAAATAAGTAATAAAACCCATAATTTAATATTTACGGCAATATTCTGCGCAATAATAGGGGGCATATTTGCAGCTTCATTTTTAATGCCTGATAAGGCGTTTTCCGAGGTTGAAAACAGAGATTTACAGGCAATACCGAAAGCAACGCCCGAAAGTATTATAGACGGTGGTTTTGGAAAAAGCTTTGAGACATATGCGCAGGATCAGTTTCCCAGCAGGGATTCATGGATGAGGGCAAAGACCGGAGTAGATAAGCTCCTTGGTAGATACGATAACGGAAATGTATATTTTGGTAGAAACGGTTGGCTTTTTCAAAAGGACGAGATAAATAAAAGGCAGCTTAAAAAAAACATAGAATATATTAATACATATTCCGAAAAGTATGACGACGGGGCTTTGGAGATTTCACTTCTTGTAGCGCCTACATCCGCAAGTATAATGCAGAAGCACCTGAAAAATAATGTAGTAAAGGTTTTACCGGACGAAAAAGCGGCGATGGATACATTACGTCAAGAATCCGAAATCTCGCTTTGTGACGCAACTCACGCCCTTTCAAAGCATGTTGACGAGTATATATATTACAGAACGGATCACCACTGGACAACCCTCGGCGCGTATTACGCTTATGCGGGGTGGATAGAAAATATCGGGATGAATGAATATGAAAGAGATGATTTTAATGAAGTGAATGTTTCCGATGACTTTTTCGGTACATCTTATTCAAAAGCACCGTTGCCATTTATAAAGCCCGACAGCATGTATCGCTTTGACAATCCCGCTTTGCAAAATGCTTCCATGACTGTTTTAGATGCAAAGCTGAACGAAAAATCATCCCTAACATCTTTATACGATGAAAAGCAACTTAACATAAAGGATAAATACTCATATTTCTTATCTGGGAACAATCCTGTTACGATCATAACAAGTGAGGCAAATACAGGCAGGAGATTAATGTTTATAAAGGATTCTTACGGTAATTGCTTTGCGCCGTTCCTCACATCACATTTTGATGAGATTGTAGTTATAGACATGAGATATTACAGAAACTCGCCCGACAAGCTTATAGAGCAATATGAAATTACCGATATGCTGTTTTTATACAATATACAGACGCTTTCCAATGATAATAATTTAGTATACCTTATGAGATAGGGCTTAAAGCCAGGGCATGAAGGATTTACCGCCTGAGAATAGGCATAAAAGAATAGTGCTTAATTAGTTGACCCCAATAAGTAAGACAAAAGTCTAACCTATTGGGGTCATTTTAATTTCAATTCAATATTCTTGTGTTATTTACAGCCAATCGGGTTTAGTGCCTTCGTCATTGCCACCGTTATCAACAACAGGCGGCTTCGTACCACCATTGCCATTGCCGTTCCCATTCCCATTCCCATTTCCGTTTTCGTCTTCGTCATCATCGGGATTTGTAGGGCCCGTAGGATATAGAGCAACGTCAGGATTGTGAAGAGGGCAGTAATAGGCGGGGAGAGTATCTCCCTCAGAACTATCGTCATTGCCACCAGTCAAATATTTAGTTGTAGATGAAGGGCAGGACGGTGTTGCAAGGGCTCCCGACTCCTTACACAAAAGTGCGTATCTAAGGCTTCCTACAGTTTTAGGTTGAGTACCTGATATGAAATATTCGGATCTTGTTGAAGCACCCTCAACAGTAGACGCTCCCGGTAATTTCCCAGTTTTTGTATCTACCGTTACGGAGATTACATTGCTCGGAGAAGAAGGGAAGGAGCCTGATTTACCTGCGGATACTTGTCTCATGATTTTGCTCCAGAGACCGGCGGCTGCGGAGGAACCGGTTGAGAGTTCAATATTGACATCATTTCCAATCCAAAGCGCCGCAGAATATTGAGGGGTAAACCCGGCGAACCAAGCGTCATAGTTATCTGTTGTAGTACCTGTTTTACCGCCCACAGGTTGAGATCCTATTGCAGCTTTTCCCGCTATACCGTTTGTTACGGTTGTTCTTAATATATCTGTCATAATGAAGGCAACTCCGGGGTCTACGGCATCATATGAGACTGCTGTCTTTTCAAGAAGGATATCGCCTCTTTGGTTTGTGACCTTCGTATAAATAATCGGCTCTATATACGTTCCGCCGTTTGGATAAGTTCCGTATGCGCTGGTAAGTTCCAGAGGTGATATTCCTTCAGTCATACCTCCCAGGGCAAGTGCTGCAGCGTTCATATCATTTGAAGAACCGCTTTTTACTATAGTTGAGATTCCTAGCTTTTCCGCATATTTTGATGCGTATGAAGGGCCTACCTCCATCAATACTTTCACGGCATTTACGTTTATTGATTGCTCGACCGAAGTTCTGAGTGTTTGAAGGCCTCTGTAACCACTGTACCAATTCTTTGGCCATACCTTGCCGTTTATTACGAGAGGGGCATCCTCTATGATGGAAGCGGCTGTGAAGAAATCCCCGTACATATTTCCTGAGGTTGAGAATTTCGGGCTGCTGCCTCCCTCTAATAATTCAGCACTTTGCTGGAGAGCTGCACCGTAAACAGTAATCGGTTTTATCGCTGAACCGGGCTGTCTTGTGGAATTTGCCCTATTGAAAAGCTTTTCTCCAATAGTGTTTCTTCCTCCGGCCATAGCCTTTATATGACCATTCTTGTAGTCTGTTATGACCATCGCGCCTTGAGGCTGAACGACCTTCTGCTCCAATGAGTAATGAGAGTTATCTACATATATGTTGCCGCTGTCGCCCTTTTTAAAGAATTGCTGAGGTCCGGTTTCAAATTCATCTTTATCAAAGAAATCGGAATCGACAATAGCGTTACCGTCCTTGTCTTTGGATGTATATCCTTCTGGCAGCAGGACAGCTCCACCTTCAATGCTGTAAAATACATTGTTTTCTATAATGTACATGTTTTTAAAGTTCAACTGAGTTGTTGTCTTGCCGCTTGAGCCTTGTACATTATAGAAGTTAAGTCGTTTTCCGGAATACAGCTTTAAATCTCCGTTAGGCATCCATTTATATTCGCTGTCATTAAAAATAAAGTTGCCTTGTTCATCAAAATAATTATTATAAGAGTAAAGCAACACTTTGCCATTCTTGCCCAGGACATTCCCGCTTGAATCCTTCGAAATGTGAGCGACGGTAGGGAAGTTGGAATTCTTTGCGAATTCAGTTTCTACAATTTTTTGTGCCTTGGAATCCATAGTTGTATAGATTTTAAGGCCTCCGCCGTAGACTAAATCCTTTGCTTCCTGCTCGTCCATATTATTGTAATCTACTAAATCCTGCAAAACACTTGATATTGTGTAATCGCTAAAGTAAGAGGATGCTTGAGCTAAATTATTGGTGTTAATATTCATATGCTCGAATAAATCTTCTTCGAGGGCATCATTTTTTTCTTGCTCTGTTATTAATCCGTATTCGTACATGTTTTCCAAAGTACGTGTACGCCTTGCCTCGGATTTTTCGCCATTATACACATATGTGTAATCATTGCCTGTGAAAAGGATTACATCGTTGTCAGGGTCCACATCTGCCGGGGCAAGAGTCTTGACAAGAGCGTAAGAGTGTGGTGCTTTCGGCAGAGATGCGATAGCTGCACATTCGATGAGATCCAGCTCATCAACATCTTTGGAGAAGTAGGCTTGTGAAGCCATCTGAACGCCGTATGAATTGAAGCCCAAATAGATGGTGTTCAAGTACGCTTCCATAATCTGTTCCTTGGTCAGTGCCTTTTCTATGAGTACTGTGTAGTAAGCCTCTGCAATTTTTCTTTTGAGAGAACGCTTTGTTGCGTCTTCTTTCAGATAAACATTTCTAGCCAACTGCTGTGTTACTGTGCTTGTGCCTCCTATCTGAGACCTTGTCACGATAGAATCCTTTATAGCACCGAATATTCGTATCACATTAAAGCCATTGTGCGTTTCGAAGGTCTTATCTTCGATGGATATAATAGAGTCTATCATATCTTGAGGTAAGTCCTCGTATTCAATGTTTGTTCGGGTTTCACTGCTTCCTACGGTATCCACCATATTCTCTTGGTCATCGTAAATAAGTGAGCTCTCAGAGAGAAGAGAATATATTGTGTCAGGATTTATTTCCGGAGCCGTAACTATTACGAATACAGTATAGGAACCGAGAAGAAGGCATAATGCCAATCCTATAGAAATTATGAATTTTACAAATTGCTTTTTATTTAGAGTGTATTTCTTCTTGCTTCGCTTTGTAGAAGTTTTCATATGAATACCTTTTTCTGAATTTACATCCGAAGATACGTTTTCTTCTGTAAAAAATTGTTTTTTTATCATATCTACAAACAGATTTACGGCGTTGCCAATTTTCTCTGAAATTTTTGTTATTGTGCCGCCGAAGCCTGTTGCATTCTTATTTCTTTTATCCTCCGCATGCCTATCACTTCGCATTTTCCTCGGGGTGGGAGGTAACTCTGAAGATGAGTCGGGTTCATACTTTTGATTATCGTTAAGGGAGTCTGTTGCTGATGCTTCTTTAGTTTCGTCTGCGGTACTTCGCGTAAATTCGTTGCTTATTTTATCGAATTCGGCGAAAAAATCATCTATACTATCTGTATCGCTTGTATCATTTTTTTTAAAATCATCGCTCAAGCCTCTTCACCTGCCTTCATAGAGAAAATTTATTTATGTCTAATTGGCGCGTATAGAAACAAGCAACTAATGCGCATTATTTCACAACGATGCCGCATTTATTATAACATACGCATAAGAAATACGCTATAAAATCAAAGGAAATTATTGAAATAACGCCGATATTAATCTATAATGAGACAAGGCATAAAAAACATATAGGAAAGCCGAATGTGGAGGTAATATTAATGTTAGACAGTGTAGATGTAGCCAGAGCTGCCGTAAGCTTATCAATAACAGCCACGAGAGCCGAGGAGGAGGAGCTTATCAAAAAGCTCAGTGAACAGGGAATTATAGCAGCGGCCGTCGACATAGGAGGAGACATAATATCAAAGACCCATATTGTCATCGAAAGAGCCGTAATTGCAGCAAGAAAAAGTAAAATGATTAAAGAAGATTCTATTAGCGACGGCGTTATTGCAGGAGCTGCTCGAGAAGCGCAATCTCAAATAGTCAAAAGAGCGATTGGCTTGAACGGAGGAGGCAAGATCGCTGTTTGTCGTTCGGATCAAAACGTTTGCGTCAGTATCTTTATGAGCATAGGAATGATGTACCTTAACGAAGTTGCAATTGGTCTTGGACATCGCGTAGTGGGAGAATAATAAAGTAAGAGGGGATTTCGGTCTGTCATGGTAATACCGGAGGTAAACCATGAGAAGACCTATTGTGCCGGTAGCCGGAGCCTTTTCACTTGGTATTTGGTTAGCGCATACATATGAAATAATAAGCTTGTCTGTATGGATTGTGGCTGCGGTTGTATTTGTACTTTTGACAGGCCTAGTTTATAGTTTTAAAAAAATATCAGGAGATCGGGCAAAAATTTTATTTTTTGCCGGTCTTTTTTGCTTTGTAACGACGGTGGGAGGCATTGCATTTACATTTGAAAGAACCGATACAAGCGAAATTATAGCTTCTGTGGGTGAGTATATCGAGGTCTCTGTAGTTGTTCAAAACGCCTATTATTCCGAGGCGAAGAAGAGGATCGCATTAATTGCAAAGATGGACGGCGGTGAAAAAATCCTTATAAATGTTTACGGTGAACTTAACGATAACCTTAAAAAAGAATTAAAATGTGTGGAAGACTTGGCAGGGAAAAGGATAAAGGTGTCGGGGGTGCCTGAATTGCCGCAGGAACGGAGAAATCCGAAAACATTTGACTATCGACTATATCTTAAAACAAAAGGCATAGATACTATTATCAGCATCTCATCAATTCAAATCGAAAAGGTCGAATCCGAATGCCAGGGGATGACTATGAAAATCTTGAATACACTTTCAGTATTTAAAGCGGATTTTTCAAATGCTCTTGCCGAGATTGTCGGAAAAGATACGGCATATCTGACAATGGGTATGCTTTTCGGGGAAACTGAGAATATTGACGAAGATATAGAAGAAGCTTTTAGAAAAAACGGAACATCTCATATACTGTCTGTAAGTGGGCTTCATGTGGCCCTTGTCTATGTATGCTTCCAAAAGGCTACAAGAGGCAGGAAAAGTGCTATTACAAGTGCATTAACATTGATTCTTTTGTTCATATACGCGGCAGCATCTCTTTTCAGTCCATCAGTTGTGAGAGCGGTTGCAATGATAGGAATGCATATATTCGCAACGCGCCTCCATCTTTCATATGATGTGATGTGCGCCGCTGCCGCTACTGCGGTCGCCGCAATGGTGTATCAGCCTTATATATTGTTTAATGCGGGTTTCCAGCTTTCTTATTTGGCTATATTTTCGTTGGCTGTGATAATGAAAGCTATGAAAAAGCATTACAAAGGGATATTTCTCTCGGGTATTGCTATCCAAGTAGGAATGTTACCAGCCACAGCATATCTTTTTAATTATTTTTCACTCGTCTCAATATTAGCCAACCTCCCCGTTATATTTATATCCGGCTTCATAATCCCTGCAGGATTGATGCAGATGATACTGTTTGCTTGCGGTGCAGATCAGCTTTTTGGTATATTTGCAGTTCTGATCAAGCTGATGAATGATGCAATGATTCTTTCAAATGATATTTTTTATAATGAAGGTATGTATGCTCTGAGCAATGTGAGCCCGCCAATATTTATATTGATTATTTATTTCGCCGTCGTATTTCTGGGATTGAGTGAAAGTGCTATCATTGCATACAAGCGAAGACAGGTTAAAAAAATTGCGCTTGTGACAGTAGCTGTTATTATAAGTGCGGGCTTTATTCACTGTGCATCGGCCAGCGGCTTCGAAAAAGCGGAGCTGATATTTGTGGACATTGGCCAGGGTGATTGCCTTCATATAAAGAGTGATAATGGAAAAAACATCTTGATCGATGGTGGCGGCAGTGTAAATTATGATGTGGGCGAGAAGGTTCTGATGCCTTATCTTTTAAAGAACGGTGTGAAAAGTATAGATTACGCCTTTGTTACTCATCTGCATACGGACCATTATGCAGGGATATGCTCTCTCGCAAAAAATGGGATGATAAAAAAGCTATTTTTAAGTGAAGCAAATAAATTAAATGAGGCAAAAACTCTATACGAAACAGGTCTTGAAAAGAAAGACATTGAGTATATGAGTGAGGGGATGAAAATCCAGATAGGGAATGATACTAAAATAGAAGCTATTTGGCCACCTAAAGCAAATAGAGAGGCGTATGAGAATATACTTGCATCCGAAGATGAAAACGAATTCTCGCTTGTTATGAGGGTGACAAAGAACGGGTTAGGGGTTCTTATGACAGGAGACATAGATTCAAAAGGGGAACAGAACTTAATAGAGTCACCGCGGAATAAAATAAATGCAACTATACTGAAATCCGCACACCATGGCAGTCGTTACAGCAACTCAGATGAATTCATAGAGGCTGTCAACCCACAGATGCTCGTAATACAAGTCGGTAAGAATAATTACGGCCATCCTGACAAAACGCTAATTGAAAAATGTCTTAAAAAAGGTATAATGGTTTATAGGAATGATAAGGACGGTGCAATCGGAATAAAGAATATAAAAAAAGGACGAGGCAATGTCGTAACCGTCTTATGAAAGGAAAACCATGGCTTTTAGTAAATCTAAAGTTAAAGAACATGATTTCAAGAGAATAAACAGAGATGTAAAAGCGGAGAAAATAGCAAACATCATACTGCTGCACGGAAAAGAGCAGTATCTAATAGATTGGGCTATTAATCTTATCGCAGATAAATATATAAACGAAGCGGCCAGAAGCTTTGATTTCGTTAGAATGCAGCAAGAAAATTTTAGCGTAGATGCCATGATTGAAGCCTGTGAGACCTTGAGCATGTTCTCCAAATCAAGGGTTGTCGCCGTCACGGATTTTTCCTATCTGGGAAGTGAAAAGGTTAAAAATATATCGGAGGCAGACGAAAACGCTCTTATAAATTACCTACAAAACATTCCCGAAGGAACAATATTGATATTTTCATCGCAAAAGCTTGATAAGAGGAAGAAAATATATAAGGAAATCAAGAAAAAGGGTGAGGTATATGAATTTGAAGGATTGAGTGAAGATGACTTAAAAAACTTCATAATCAAGAAATTCAAAATGTCGGGCAAGGTGTGTAAGGCTTATATATTAAAAGAAATTATAGAGCTTTCAGGATATTATCACAAAGAAACACAGTACAGCTTGTACAACCTTGAGAACGATTTGAAGAAGATGATAGCCCACAGCACGGGAGATGAAATAGTGGCCTCTGATATGCTTGCGGCTATATCGGGCAATTTGGAGACTAATGTATTTGCAATGGTTGATGCTGTAAGTAGGGGAAGAAAGGATGAGGCATTTGAGATGCTTTTCAACATTCTCGACACCGAAGAAAGCGTATATAAGCTGCTTGCTATTTTTGTATCGCAATTTGAAATAATTCTTTGGGTAAAGGAATTAAAAGAGCGCAATGTTATTTCAAGGGATATGCCCGAGATCTTAGGGGTGCACGAATACAGAGTAAAAAAAGCGCTCGCATTTTCAGAGCGATATACGGTAATGCGTTTAAAGAAAATATTGATAAATGCATATGAAACCGATATAAAAATCAAGAGCGGCTTGCTCGATAAGCGAACGGCCCTTGAATTTTTTATAGCAGAGATATAAGGCGATAAAAATGCGCCTTATTATTTTGATGAAACAATTATTAAAAGAATACCTTTTTCCACGGATATCTCAACAGATTCCGCTGCAAATTCGTTGCTGCAGCCCAAAGGGAAAGAGGCTGTCAGGGTATGATTTTTCAAATCGTATCTTGAGTTCTTAATATTCACACCCTCACAGCAATCCGTGAGTGAAAAGATTGAAAATGAGCAATTTGAACAACTTTCCAATGTTATTGTGCCATTGTTTAATGCTCTGACAAAATTACCCTTGGATCTCATTTCTATATTAACGCCCTTGAGAGAGGCGCCTCCCATGATTTGTAGATTAGCTATCGTATGATCCAGTCGACCTCCGATTCCTCCTATTATTATTATATCATTAAATCCATTATCAATTGCATACGAAACCGAAATGCCGCTGTCTGTGTCATCCTTCTCTGTCGGTACTTTTATAACGGGAACGCCTGTCGGAAGCTCCCCTTTATATGAATCGAAGTCTCCTATTATAAGATCGAGCGGAATATCGTAATCGGCTGCGTGCTTCACGCCACCATCGGCAGCTATAATAAAACAGTTCTCATGTTCCGGAAGGAGCTCTTTTAAATTCCCCTCTATATAAGATGTTATAATCGCACATTTTTTCATAATTTGTTCTCCGTTTTTCATAATTTGCTCTCGGTAATAATAAAATTTATATTAATATATTACCACAAATTAACGGTAAGTTTAACCGTTATTATTATTATTTCTTTGCAATTATACGGATACTAATGTATAATACCGATAATATATTTTAGTATTGTGAGAGAGGGGAATTAATTAATGCACAACAATATTATAGTAACCATGCCAAGCTCCGGATTGAGACATCTTGGAAGGGAAGGCTTGAAAGGGCAATGGAAAACAGCAATTGCAGGATGTGTACTTTACCTCCTGGTTATTGTTCTTCCCGTTCTTTTACTCGGAACATTATCACCAGAGGATGGGAACTCAAAGGAAGCATTGTTCTATACATTACTGATGACAGGACCGTTCACACTGGGGTACATGATTGTTGTACTGGGTATTTTCAGAGGAGTTGAAAATGTATCGCCGGCATGGATTTTCTACGGATGGGAAAGAACCATCAAATCCATAGCCCTTTTTATAATCCTTACTATAGTAATTTCAGTAGGATTTATAATTCTTCTCATACCAGGGATAATTTTATCCATCAGATATAGTCAGGTATATTATATATTTGCGGATCACACAGACTGGTCCATTATGCAAATAATGAAAGAAAGTGCCCGATTGATGAAGGGTAATTATGCAAAATATTTCTTCCTGCAGCTTTCTTTTCTCGGTTGGGTTTTAATAGCATCCGTTTTCGGAGGAATGCTGGTATCATTACTTACAAGAATGTTCCTGCCTCAATATGATGCCGACTTTGTGGGAGCGGGATTTGCAGCAATTAATAATGTGCCTTCCTTTGGGGGAGAGGCGATAATTTATTGCCTGATTGCATTCCTTGGATATGCTGGATACTTTGCACTGACACCATATATGTCATCCACGAACGCTGTCCTTTATGATCTTATGAATGGAAACCTGAGACCTAGATTTGTTGTCGGGGATACTGGAGTTGTCGACGGTAAGAGTGGCGAATTATATAGGACGGATGAATACTTCGATGCAGTTCCGGTGGGGTCCGCCGAGTATTACGATATGCTCGAGGAAGAGCAAGAAAATCAACAAACAGAGATGAAAAGAGATTTTGAAGAGCAGGAAAAATTACATAAAGACACGGAAGGCGCACAGGAGCAAAAGGAAAACAAAGATACCGTAATAAATATAAGAGACTAAGGCCTGTGTAAAGCCGGTGTGAAAATATCGCACCGGCTTTTTTACGCACATATGTGCACTTTTGATGAAAATAACCGGGATGCGTTTTTTCTGTTAGCAGTATGTGATTCTTCCGTTTTATTCGGAATAAAAAGCATTTATTTAAAGAACTATTGAACTTTTCTCTGCATATGATAAAAAGGAGTATTTTTAAATTGGAGGGGAAAGGTTTTGACATTATTTAGACATATTTACCCGGGCAACAACACGCCTTTAGGGTTTTACTCTTACTACGATTACATACTTTCTCAGGAATCGGCCGGGAAGATATATTGTATAAAAGGCGGTCCTGGGACAGGCAAATCGACGTTTATGAGAAAAATTGCAGAAGAATTTGCGTCACAGGGAGAAAATATCGATTTTCTGATGTGCTCCTCCGATCCGGATTCTCTTGATGGGATAATCTTAAAGGAAAGGAGTATAGCGCTCATTGATGCTACAAGTCCTCACACGGTAGATCCGATAAATCCAGGGGCCGTGGATACGATAATTCATTTAGGCGAATACTGGAATGAAGAGGGTATAAGACAAAACAAGAATGCGGTAATGGCAACCGGCCGCAGAATACATAAGTATTTTGCTCAAGGCTATAATTACCTGGCAGCGGCGGGGAATATATACGAGAATATAGCCAATATATATGAGGAAGCTGCGGAGAAAGCCGAAATATATAAGATGGCGGCCAGGATTGTGAACAAAGAATTGGGTAGCTATGAGATATCCCTGTCGACAGGAGGGATAAAAAAAGCATTTGCAAGCGCTGTGACTCCCGAAGGAATCGTAAATCAAATACATTCACTTGTAAAAGGATATAAAAGGATATATTTAATATCAGGGCCTGTGGGATTTTCGAGCGGGAAAATTTTATCTACCGTGATGGAAAGTGCCGCTTACAGAGGATTTTTTACTGAAGCCTATTATTGTCCGATTAGACCTGCAGGGGAGCCCGAGCATTTGCTCATACCGGAACTTTCGGTAGCCTTGCTTTCAGCTAATGCATATCACGATGTCGAGGCGTGGGAAATTGCTGAGAGTGCATCTGATAATGGAGACTATCCGGAAATAATTTTAATAGATATGAATGAGATGAGCGACGAAAGTGAAATAGAACTTCAGGCTACATTCATAGAAAAAAGTCTGGCGGAGTTTGAAAATCTGCTTTCAAGTGCGATAAAGTGCATAAGAAAAGCGAAGAAGGAGCACGATTTACTTGAGAGCTACTACATACCAAATATGGACTTTAAAAAAATAGACATTTTGAGAAATGAAATTATTGGTAAAATACGTGAGCAGGGTTTATAATATATAACAGCAGTTGAAAAAGTACAATACGGTATACAAAGGAGAAAAATATGGAACAGAAATTTGTGCCTTTGCTGTTTGCGGGAGATATTAACGTTTACAGTATGGCAAGAGCATTCCATGAGCAATATGGAATCAAGAGCCACGTATACGGCAAATACATGACGATGCCTTGTGCAAACAGTAAAATAATAAATTATAACGCAAATCCGAGAGCAGATGTGCAGGAGGTGTTCTTGCAGCTTGTTCTCGATTTTGCGCAAAACCATAAAAATGAAAAGGTGATTCTAATCGGATGCGGCGATAGCTATGTTCAATTGATATCCGAAAATATGGACAGGTATCCGGGCAATGTAATCGCTCCATATATTCCCGCAAGCGTCATGAACGACTTAATTCATAAGGAAAAATTTTATGATATGTGTGAGAAGGTAGGTGTAGATTACCCTGATACATTTGTTCACAAAAAAGAAATGGGCAAGGATTTTGATTTGCCGTTTGAGGGGCCATATATAATAAAGCCTTCAAATGGGATAGAGTATTGGAGAAATCCTTTTGATACACAGAAAAAGGTTTATAAGGCCGGCACTTTAAGCGCGGTTAATTCCGTACTTTTAGACATTTATGCGTCCGGATACAACGATTCTATTATAATACAAAATTTCATTCCCGGTGATGATACGTATATGGCTGTACTCACAAACTATTCGGACAAGCACGGCAATGTAAAGATGATGTGCTTCGGACATGTTTTGCTTGAGGAGCATACGCCGCACGGAATAGGAAATCACGCCGTAATAATAACCGAAGAAAATCAAACGGTCGAAACACAGTTTAAAAAGTTCCTTGAGGAGATGAAATATGTAGGATTTTCTAATTTTGACCTCAAATATGACGAAAGAGACGGAAAATACAAGGTTTTTGAGATAAATACAAGGCAAGGACGTTCAAACTATTATGTTACACATGCAGGTGCAAATACCGCAAAGCTTCTCGTAGACGAATATATAGAAGAAAAAGATTTGGAACTGAATATCATAAGGGCTGAATCCCTGTGGACGGTAGTCCCAAATAGCGTAGCGTTTAGGTATATCAAGCCGCAAAAGTACAAGGACAGAATGAGAAAGCTCATGTCGGAGGGTAAAGCTGCAAACCCGTTACTTTATAGCGAAGATAAGGCTCTTAAAAGAAGGATAAGATTGTTTAAATCTCTTATGGGACATCATATAAAGTTTAAAAAATATTTAGGGAAGTAATTATGAGTGAAAAAAACAGTAAGGTTCTCGGCGTCATCGGAGGTATGGGACCGTTGGCAACGCAGCTGTTTTATCGAATGATTATAGATAAGACGGACGCTCATTCCGACACGGAGCATCTGGATATGATTATCCTGAATCACGCTTCAATGCCGGACAGGACCGTGGCAATCCTATCAAAGGATCCCGCAAATTTTGAAAGGATATGCGATAATTTCATAAAGGATGCAGAACTTTTGGCACGAGCGGGGGCCGATTATATGGCGGTACCTTGTAATACGAGCCATTACATGCTTCGAATGATAAAGGAAAAGCTCGCATTGCCATATATAGATATGCTAGAGATTACGGCAGATAGAATACATGAACTTAATCCCGGCGGGCGCGTGGGAATACTTGCCACCGACGGTACAAATAGCACAGGACTTTATACAAAAGCCATGACAGAAAAGGGGCTTACTCCTATTACTCTCTCACAAGAAGGTCAACGCATAATAATGTCTTTGATATATGATGGCATAAAAGCTGGTCAAGAGATTGACTTTGAGGGATTCAAAAGAGTGGAGGATGAGCTTCTCAGGCAAGGTGCAGATTGTGCTGTATTGGCATGCACCGAGTTATCCTGTTTTAAGGAAATGGCGAAGCTTACGGACTTTTATATAGACGCTATGGAGGTTCTTGCAGAAAAATCAATAATACTATGCGGAAAGGGATTAAAAAATGACAGATAAGTTTCATGCACTTAAAAAATATAGAGATATACTTGCGGAAATGAACCTTTTAACGGACGATAATCTGAGTGCCGGTATGCTTCCCATAACTGTCAAAAGTATATCCTGCGATTCTCGAGATGTTACAGACGGGACACTTTTCGTATGTAAAGGCGTTGGGTTTAAGGAGGAATTTCTCAGGACATCTTTAGAAGCCGGGGCGTGCTGCTATATTTCCGAGCAAAAGTATGAAGAATACGATGTACCGTATATAATCGTAAGGGATGTAAGGAATGCGATGACATATATTGCATCCTTATATTATAATGACGTTTGGAAAAATATAAACCTTGTAGGCATTACGGGAACCAAAGGTAAATCCACTACGACATATTTCCAGAAATATATTTTCGATGACTTCCTCAATGCTGGCAATCGCCCGAAAAGCGCTGTTATATCGAGCATAGATACCTACGATGGAGTCGTTGAATTTGAGTCTCATATAACAACACCGGAGACATTTGATCTTTACAAGCACTTTGATAATGCTGTTTCGAGTAATATTAATTATTTGACCATGGAAGTGTCGAGTCAGGCGCTGAAATACGACAGGACACTTGGCATTACATTTGATGTAGGCTGTTATTTGAACATAGGTATTGACCATATAAGCGATATAGAGCATAGCGACTTTGAAGACTACTTTTCGGCTAAATTAAAGCTGCTGGAGCAATGCAATACTGCTGTCGTAAATGTAGATTGTGAATATGCGCAAAGGGTGCTTAACGTTGCGCGCAAAAATGCAAAGAACGTCATAACCTTTGGTACAAGCAAGAACGCGGATGTACGAGGCTATGATGTCAGAATTACAGAAGATCAATTGATTTTTAGGGCTTGTTGTGAAGATTTTGACGAAGAATTCAGCATAGGCCTGCACGGACTTTTTAACGTTCAAAACGCATTGACGGCTATAAGCATATCCCATGCCTTAAATATTCCGGTTGAATTTATAAAATCAGGATTAAAAAAAGCAAGAGTTAGCGGAAGAATGGAGATATTCAGAGCCAAAAACTGTGAACTATTTGCAATAGTCGACTATGCACACAATAAGATGAGCTTTGAGGCGTTGTTTGAATCTACGAGAAAGCAATATCCGGGGAGACCGATCTCGATAGTTTTCGGATGCCCGGGATATAAAGCGCTTGGCAGGAGGAGAGAGCTTGGCGAAATAGCAGGCAAATATGCTGAGATGTCGTATATAACAGAAGAGGATGCAGGGGCCGAGCCTGTGATGCAGATATCAGAAGAAATTGCTTCACATATAAGAGAGCAAGGTGGCAAGTATGAGATTATAGAAGACAGAAGAGAGGCAATAAAGGCGGCTGTACAAAACGCTCCCGATAATGGGATAATTCTGATAACGGGCAAGGGTAGAGAAACGCGCCAAAAGCGAGGCAAAGAATATATCGAGACTCCGTCGGATGTAGATTTCACTGAAGAATTTTTGTATAGTAGATAGGATCAGTATTTTAAAATGGATAAATTCACATATGAAGTAAAAAAAGAGGATTGCGAGTATAAGATTAAGGATATATTGCGCCATAACTTTACCTTTTCATCAAGATTGAGGACAAAGCTTAAAAAAAACAATGCTATATATTTGAATGGAGAGCCTACAGCTGGATGGATAAAGCCGAAGGAAGGCGATATTATAAGCGTGAGGCTGCCGGATGAGACTTCTGATTTTGAGCCGCAAGATATTCCTATATTACCCGCATATGAAGATAACGATCTTCTGATAATAAACAAGCAACCGGGATATGTTGTTCACCCCACAAAGGGTCAGCCCAACGGGACTGTAGCGAACGGATTGATGCAGTATATGAGGGACACCGGGCAAAGCTTCAAAATACGATTTGTAAACAGACTGGATAGAGATACATCTGGTCTTTTAATTGTTGCAAAAAACTCGTATTGTCAGGAAGAATTGACAAAGCAAATGAAAATCAACACGATAAAAAAGAAATACACAGCGCTTCTATGCGGGCTATTGCAAAGTGATTCGGGGACAATAAATAAACCGACCGGCAGACCTGATCCGGATAGGATTGAAAGGGGAATACTTCCGGTTGAAAGCGGGGGATATGATTCCGTAACTCATTATAATGTTATAAAAAGGTTTCCGGGGAGCCTTATACGCCTTGATAGCAGTATTACTGTAGAAAGCGGATTTTCGGAAGGGATGCCACAGGCGTTTGACATCGAAACATCAAAAAAGCTCGAAAGAGAAGGGGTGGCATATAAATGCGACGGGTATACTCTTTGCGAGCTTATACTTGAAACCGGCAGAACCCATCAGATCAGAGTGCATATGGGTTCAGTGGGTCATTATGTTGTTGGCGACACCCTTTATGGGGGCGTTTTGTGCGAAATAGGTAAAAAGGGTATGTACGAGCCGATAGCGGCAAGACAACTTCTTCATTCTCATTTTTTATGTTTTATGCATCCTATAACGGGCCAGTATACGGAAGTTATTGCTCCCGTCCCGAAAGATATAGAAAAGCTTTGCCGAGAATAAAGGATTAATCGCTGCGATATTTTGTCATCATCTTATTAAGAAGCTCCGCGCACGACGGTGGCGTCCATGATATTGCATTTGCACCCGCATCTATTGTCCTCTTAATACTTTCTTCATCGTTTCCCCCGGTTGCAATTATTGCGACGGTGGGGAATTTTTTTCGTATATCAGCAACAAGTGATGCCGTGTGAGAGCCTGCGGCTACATTAAGTATATCGGTTCCGGATTGTATTCTTCCTTGTACATCATTTTTTTCGGAAGCAATAGTAACGATAACAGGGAGCTCAAGGTATCGCTTCAAAATTTTAACTATACTGTTGTCTGTCGGAGCATTTACAATCACCCCGAAAGCTCCTCTAAGTTCCGCATCGTTTGCCATATTTACGACTCTGGCACCCTTTGTCATTCCGCCTCCGACTCCTACCAAAACAGGCATATCGCAGGCTTGCATTATTGCTTCTGTTATTGCGGGTTGAGGTGTAAACGGATATACAGCCATTATGGCATCTGCGTTTATATTTCTGATAACAGCAACATCTGTTGTAAATGCTATAGCTTTGATGGTGCGGCCGAATATTCTTATTCCGGTACATTCATATATACTCGGCGGCATTTCTATTCGGTTTGAACGAAGCTGACCGTTATATGAAGGAATATATTTGATTTGGTTTTTTTCCATAAAAAGTTACCTTTCTCAAATGTTATTTATATCAGTTTTTCAAGCTCGTCAACGAGATTTGAAAATGATTTCATTGCTTGGGCTATAGGCTCCTTTGAAGCCATATCTACACCTGCAAGCTTTAGGAGATTTATAGGGTAATCAGAAGAACCCGAGGCGAGGAATTTCTTATATAAGTCACGGGCATTGTTTTGTCCGCCTTCATTTTCTCCGTTTATTATTAAATCTGAAATTGCTTCGGCTGCCGAGTAGCCTGTAGCATATTTGTATACATAAAATGCGCGATAAAAATGAGGAATTCTTGCCCACTCATATTTAATCTCCTCATCGTTAATAACATCCGGCCCGAAATATCGGGAGTTAAGTTCTCCGTATTTTTCACAGAGCCATTCCGCGGTAAGAACTTCTCCGGTTTCGGCGGCTTCATGTGTCATCAATTCAAATTCAGCAAACATCGTTTGTCGAAAAAGGGTAGTCCTAAATGCCTCAAGATGAAGGTTAATAAGGTATTTTTTCGTATTTTTATCCTTAGCATTTTTAATCAGGTGCTTCATGAGCAACGATTCGTTCACTGTTGAGGCAACTTCAGCTGTAAAGATTGAGTGATCTCCGTATGCAAAGGGCTGTGATTCTCGAGTATAACTTGAGTGCATTGAGTGACCGAGCTCGTGTGCGAGCGTAAAGGCATCCTTGAGCCTGTTATTGTAGTTCATCAAGATATAGGGATAGCTGTCATAGCTTCCAAAGCTGTACGCACCGCTAGTTTTGCCTTCATTTTCGTAAACATCTACCCAGCCTTGTGCAAAGCCTTCAGTCATCCTAGTGATATATTCATTGCCCAAAGGATTTAATCCTTCCTTGATCATTTCGATAGCTTGGGCATAATCTATATGATTATTTTCCAATTCCACAAGGGGAACATAAACATCATACATATGGAGCTCATTCAAACCAAGTATCTTCTTTCTGAGTGACATATATTTGTGGAGCGAAGGAAGGGCATCTCTTACAGTATCTATGAGATTTGTATATACTTTCTTTTCAATATTGTCGCCGAAAAGCGCAGCCTCAAGGGCTGAAGGATATTTTCTTATCCTTGAATTTACGACATCTGTTTTAGTATTATAATTGTAATTGGTGGCTATCGTGTTAATGAGATCTATATATGCTTTGTATTTATGTTCAAATGCTTGTTTTCTCACATTTCGGTCGTGGCTTTCCATGAATGTAATATAATTACCTTGTGTAAGCTCTACCTTGTCTCCGTCTTCATCAATTATTTCACCGAATTTCATATCCGCATTGTTGAGCATTGAGAATATGTCGTTTGTTGATGATGTGACCTCGCTCATCACGGCAAGTATATTTTCCTCTGGCTGTGTAAGAACGTGTTCTTTTTGGCGAAGAGAATCAAGAAGTGCAAAGCGATAAACCTCAAGGCCTTCGTTTCCATCGATGAGGCTCATGAGAGTGTCCTCCGGAATTTGAAGCAGCTCAGGGGCAAAAAAGCTCATGCTTGCAGCTGTCTTTGCGATAAGTCCGTTGCACCGGTCATTCATAGCCTGATATTCGGAAATTCTATTGTCTTCATCCTTTTTCATGCGAGAATAAACATAGACCTTTTCGAGCTTCTGCCATATATTATCGCGTTGTTTGAGAGCATTAAGAAGCGTATCTGAGCTCTCTCCGAGACGACCTTCAAAGGTTGCATATTCTTGTGCGGCTTTTGTAACCGCTTTAAAATCGTCTTCCCAATCATCTTTTGAAGCGAACATTTTGTCTATATCCCACTTATATTCATTGGGGATTTCATTGCGTTTTTTTAATTTTTTATTATTATTTTCTTGACACATTTTTGCCTCCTCATATAATCAATTCTTTAATATTTTAAGGGTTTTAACCTTTTGGACTTTGTAACGGAGAGAATAAACGTATGAAGCGGTAGATATAAAGATTATATTTGTTGATTATTTACGTATGAATCTATATAATATATAATGTTGAACAATATTGGACGCAGTAAATGTATCCGGGACAAAATCTATTTGATTTTGTTGCATTAATGTAGCTCATTTATTATACCACCTCTTCGCAGGGGAGCCATTGCGGGCTTTGCCTAGAATGGCTTGTGGGCATATTATACCATATTATTAAAGACAATATTACTACACTAAAAAAATATTATAATAGAAAAGGAGCGGATATGGATAACAGACCTATCGGTTTTTTTGATAGCGGTCTCGGCGGGCTGACATGTATACCAAGTCTTATGAAGGATATGCCATGTGAAAAAATCGTTTATTTTGGTGATACCGCCAGAACTCCTTATGGCTCTAAGGCTACCACTACCATTAGAAATTTCTCTATGCAGATAGCTGATTTTTTGGTTCAAAACAATGTTAAGATGATCGTTATTGCCTGCAATACGGTGAGTGCGACTTGCCTTGAGGATATTCAATTTAAGTATCCAAAGATTCCGGTTATAGGCATAATCAGTCCGGCTGCAGAGAAGATCTCAAGCCGAAGCTGTCCTGACAATAAAATCGGCATTATAGGAACAAAGGTAACCATAGAATCAAAAGCTTATGAGAAGTCAATTAAAAAATTAAATGCTAATTTAAATGTTTTCTCAACACCATGTCCGGCATTCGTCCCCTTAATTGAGGAAGGAATCATCAAGAATGATATAATGGATATGACGATAAAGTATTATTTGGATGATTTTATTCTTGAAAACAGAATAGATACCCTGGTGCTGGGATGCACACACTATCCTTTGATACGGAGTAATATAGAAAGAATATACAAGGATTTAAAAATTATCAATCCTTCAGAGGAAATTGTTCACAGAATAAAAAAATGCCTTGAAGAGAAAGATATGTTTGCAAAGGGTTCAGATTATGAAAACGTATTTTATGCTAGTGACCTTTCGGAGAATTTTGTAAATATGATAGAACGGATATTTAATGCAACCGATGTTAATATTAAATTTAAGAATCTTGATATTGAAACGGTAGGTGGATGAATTTGAATTATGATGAACTTATGACAATACTTGATATTGAAGAACCCGAAGAGTTTTCCTACTTTGAAAATATGGCGGATTTCCTCGAGAGCGAAGGGGAGATTGAGAGAGATGCCCTATATAGGTTAATTGACAGGGTGGATAAAAATGTTCTTTCGGACATCCTAATCGGGTATATTGATGACGTGTGCGAAAATATCCCGGAAGGTGAAGTAGATTTGTTTTTGCTTTTCTCCAACCTCAAATTGAGCTTATCCGGATTGAGCAAACAAAGCAATAAAGAAGATAGCATTACTGTGATTTTAGTGGATGAGCTTTTGCGATTTAGACATTGGTATTCTCAAGAAAAGGGTGTACCTTGCTTTGCGAAAGATAATAAAGCGCAGTCAAACGTTGTTACCGTGGCGGAAGCAGTCGCAATGGCTAGGCTCGAAAAGATGGGAGAGGAAGAATTCACCTACGATTTCGGCGATATTCTGGAATACGAGATAGACGAATACGTAATGAGCTTTACGGAAATATTTGACGATGATGAATATGATAGCGATGATTTCATGCATATAGATGATCCTCTGTACGATGATGACATTGAATAGCAAAACACTTTGCCTCCGCATAGTATATATGTAAATATATTATGGGAGGTAATTCATTATGGGAGACGACAGATTTGATTGCGGGGAAAAAGAATGTATGAAGGAATGCAAAGACCGCTGTTACAAAGATTGCTATTGTGAGGAAGATAATAACAACAATATATTCATATGGATACTGGTTATCTTACTTATCCTGTTCCTTTGCAATGGGAACGAAAAAGGTGGCCTTTTTGGGGGCTTGTTCTAAACAATTTATATAACTTAAGATGAAATAAAAATTGCGTAAGCATAAAAGGTACAAAGGAGAAAAAATATGCATGAAAGATACGACTTTCCGGAAGGTATTATCAATGTTTCGATGGGAGAAGGTGGAGGGGAATACCTCATCTGTGGCAACGAAAAGGTTGCACTTTACGATGTCGGGATGGCACATTCCGGAAAAAAGCTTGTATTTAAAATAGAGCAGGAGCTTGAAAAGCTTGGAAGAGACAAACTCGATTCGGTTTTAATATCGCATTCACATTACGATCATGTAGGGGCACTCGGTTATATATTGAGGCGTTGGCCCGGCGCGTTGGTTTATGGCACCGCAAAAACAAAGGCGGTATTTGAAAGTAAAAACGCACGCGATTTCATGATGGTGATGGCCGAAAATGCGAGAAATATTCACGGTGATCCTAACGAACAGCTGTATATGGATGGGATGCGCGTAGATGTTACAGTCGGAGACGGTGAAATAATAGGGCTCGGTGGCAGACACTTAAAAGTGCTCGAGACAAAAGGGCATACTGATTGTAGTCTTACGTACATACTGGAACCTTACAACATAATGTTTGCCTCGGAAAGCACGGGAGTATATGTAAGTATGGGAAATATTAATCCGGCAATATTAAAATCATACCTCCAAGTGAAGGAATCTTTAAAAAAATGCAAAGAGGCTGCCCCTAAATCAATTATTTCACCGCATTATGGCTTGGTCCCGGAAAATCAAGTTTGTTCATTCTTTGATATAGCAGAGATGTACGTTGATAAGACGAAGGAAATAGTTTGCAGGCTTATCCAAGAAGGAAGGACGGACGAAGAGATATATGAAGTGTATGAAGCTTTCTTTTGGCCTCTTCACAAAGGAACAGTTAAAAAAGGATTTATGACAAACGGGAAGTTGTGCATAAAATCTATAAGGAAAGAACTTTTTCCCGAATAATCACATAGGAGACTGAAGGATTATTATATCTTCGCCTATTTTGATGATGCAGCTCCAAGGGAGCTGTATCATTTCTTTATTACTGCGAAAAAAAGAACTGTAATCAGGATGAGGAACGATTAGTGCCGATATGCAACCAGTCTTCTCATCAAACAAAATTTCGGCATCCCACAGTTTGCCATGCTTTCTTCCATCTTTCAAATCTATTATTTCTTTATCGCCGATTTCACTTAACCGCATAACTAACCTCCAAATGAACAATAATATATATGTGTTTACTAAATAATATTTAGAAGGGGAGCGATTATGATAAATAACTTGTATAATGAGAATTCGGGCGAGGATAAAAGCAACGAAGAAAAGGAAGCAACGCAAAATATTATAAGAGAGCTGGGCATTATTTCAACAGGAACAAATTTTAAGAGTGAGGTGCACTATATAAGTATAATAGGCAACGTTGAAGGGCATATGGTGTTGCCACCGGACAACAAAACCACAAAATATGAGCATCTGATACCGCAAATAATTGCGGTTGAGGAAAATCCTGAAATAAAAGGCCTTCTTGTCGTTTTAAATACCGTTGGAGGTGATGTAGAGGCAGGGCTTGCACTTGCGGAACTGATCTCATCTATATCAAAGCCTACGGTTTCTCTTGTGCTCGGAGGCGGACACAGTATAGGGATACCTCTTGCGGTTTCATCCGATTATTCCTTTATATGCGCAACAGCGACAATGACGCTTCATCCTGTTCGGACAAGCGGCCTTGTAATAACGGCAGAATCGACATTTGAGCAGCTTTTAAAAACCCAGGAAAGAATAGTGGAATTTATCGTAGCACATTCAAAAGCAGATGAAAATAAGATATTGGAATTGATGAATTCAACGGGAAATATGGCGAATGATGTGGGAACACTTCTGGCAGGTCAGGAGGCTGTAAAAATAGGTTTGATAGATGAGGTCGGGGGCTTGACACAGGCGCTTACAAAGCTCAGAGAGCTTATTAAAAAAAATAGTGATAAGAACGCCGGCTCCGATAAAGCGATGGTAAATGGTAAGAAGTATTCTTATGAGGACTTAAGAAAAGAGAACGCAGGCGCTGATAAGAGCTTGACGATGAATAAAAATACTCCAGTAAAACTTGACAATTAAATATAGTGCAGTTAAAATTGTAATAAAAAGGTAAAAAAGGAATATTATGATTAAAACTGCGATACATTTTAAGGATAAAGAATTTGAAAGAAGGATTTCCGAAGCGCTGGCTTCTTCGCATTCGGGGATCCTTCCAATTATATCCCGCGAGGAACCCTTTGACATTATTGTCTCGGATAGTGAAGAAGTCGCATCAAAATATGCACCCCGCTCTATACTGCTCAACATACCTCTATCTGTTACGGAGCTAGTATCGGAAATCTTTGAAACAAGCATGAGGCAATGCGGCAAAGTTAATATAATCGCTAACAGACGAAAAGGTAAAAGCAACATAGTTTTGTTTTGCTCTGCGGAGGGAGGAGTAGGATGCACTACAGCAGCTGTCGGACTTTGCAGGGAGCTGCGCAGATATAGAGGGCATAATGTATGTTACGTCAATCTTGAGCCCTTCGGCAGTGAAAGAAAATATTTTGCCGGTGAGGATGAAAGGTTTTCATATTTCATAGAAAAAACGAAATATATGAAGCCCGTTCCCGACGAGTTTTTTCTTTCGGATATTTACGGAGCTCGAGCCGTACCGACGGGAGGGAGATGTAACGAGCTTCTTTTCAAAAGCAATGACAATTTTTTAAGGACCATCAATTTGATATGTGAAAGTGGATTTGATTATATAATAGTTGATACAGGTAGCGGGATAAATGAAAATATATTAAGCCTTGTAAATTTTGCTGATCATATATGCTTTTTTTACAAAGAAGAGCCGGCGATAAGAGGAAAGAAAATGCTGGCTTATTTTGAAGATAATCTTAAGGATATAAATGGGAAAATTATAAGGATAAAAAATTTCGTGTCCCCCAACTGGACAGAGCAGGATGATAACATAGAAAAATCTAGCGAAGATCTCCTCTTGGAATACGATCGGACACTTCAATCCGAAGATGTGTATATTGATGGTGCTTTTGGGCTGGGCATCAAAGAAATCGCAAGCCTGTTATCTATACATAATATTCTTGTTAATTAATACTTCGATATGTTAAAATAGTTATATGGAGGTATTAAATGGCAGGATTGCATGGAATTATAATAGATTTAGCACTTATTTTAACAGCGGCGGCAATAGTAACTATTGTATTTAAAAAAATCAATCAGCCCGTGGTTCTGGGGTATATTGTTGCTGGATTTTTAATGACTCCGTTTTTTGACTTTTGGCCTTCAGTATTGGATGAGGAAAGCATAGAAATCTGGGGAGGAATCGGAATAATTTTTCTGATGTTTGCGCTGGGACTTGAATTTAGCTTTCACAAGATAGCGAGTGTTGGGAAGACGGCGATAGTGACAGCCCTGGTAGTTATGACAGCTATGACTCTCATAGGATATGGAGTAGGACAGGCTATGGGATGGTCTGTAATGGACAGTATCTTTCTTGGCGGTATAATATCCATGTCATCCACAATGATAATTCTCAAAGCTTTTGAAGAGTTAGGACTAAAAAAAGAAAAGTTTGCCTCAATTGTACTGGGTACTCTCGTGATAGAGGATATTGCAGGAATATTTATGATGATAATACTTACTACGATTTCAGTTGGTAAAGAGGTTTCGGGACTTGAACTAATTCAAAATCTATCAATTCTTATTCTTATTCTCGTAGTTATACTTAGTGTCGGCATTTACGTTGTCCCTTCGTTTCTTAATAGAGTAGACAAGCAAATGAACGATGAAACTTTACTTATATTTTCACTTGGGTTTTGTTTTCTTATGGTTGTAATATCTGTGTCAGTGGGATTTTCAGAGGCGCTTGGAGCCTTTTTGGCGGGATCAATCCTTGCGGGCACGAAAAGCGGGCATAGAATCGAAGAATTAGTAGCTCCTATAAAAAATATGTTTGGGGCTATATTTTTCATATCAGTCGGGATGATGATAGTTCCTGCAACTTTAATAGAGTACATAATTCCTATTTTAATATTGACCGTTGTTACAATCTTGGGGCAGATGACATTTTCAATGATGGGCGCTCTAATTTCAGGTCAGCCGCTTAATCTTGCTGCAAGGGTAGGATTTTCAATGGTACAGGTTGGGGAATTTTCATTTATAATAGCATCTCTTGGAATGTCACTTGGAGTCACAAGCGACTTCCTATATCCTATCATAGTGTGCGTATCGGTAATAACAACATTTGCGACACCTATATTCATAAAAAATGGAGGCAAAGCATATATAAAGATTTCTAGTGTTATGCCCAAAAAGGTAGAGCAATTCCTTAAATCCTATACTTCCGACAAACAGATTGAAAACGACAGGGATGCTGATTGGAGTAAATATCTATCCATATACTTTACGAAGCTTCTTGTAGGCATCTCGATTTTGTTTGTAATCACTATGGCCGGGAAGGAATATCTAGTTCCATTTTTGAATGCACATATACAAAATAAATATTCATCAGCAACCATAGCAGTAGTGATTATTATATTTGCGATGGTCCCTATTATAAACATGATTTCGACAAGGAAGAATATATTGTATAGCAAGCTTTGGATGATGAATGTTACGAATAGGCTGCCTTTAATAGCACTTAGATCGATAGCGATAACTACATCGGCTATATTCGTGCTTCTGACGCTGCAGAGTATATTTACAAAACTTCCCCTTTTGCTTGATGCTGTGGTGATGATAGGAGTGATAACTATTTCTGCAAAATCGGGTTTTGTTAAGGGAAGAGTAGCAGGATTTGAGACTAGATTTGTTTCGAATTTCAATCAGAATATATTAAGAAAGGCCGAGGCAGAAAGAGGTGAAAGAAATTCCGTTTGGGTTGAAGATGAAGTTTATCTCATGCAGTTTAAATTGGTAAAAATATACAAGCGTAAAGCTGTAAAAGATTTCATAGCTAGCCGTGTATTTCATGTTATGTTCATAAAAATCGAAAGTGAGAACGGAAAATGTATCAATCTTCCAATGGCAGACAGTCGTGTTAAAGAAAACGACATAATTACAGTAGTAGGCTCAAAGCAGCATCTGGAGGCATATGCATTATTCTGTGAAAAGCAGGATTATCTAGAAATCGTTGATAAACCTATAATTACGCTTAAGGAATTTCTATATCACCAGATGTTTGATAAGGCCGGGCCGGAGGAACGCATATACGGCGTGGCACTTCCTATTAATAAAAAGAGTAAATTTGCAAAGCAAGCCATATCAAATTGTGATTTTATAAGCAAATATAAGGGGGTAATCGTTGGAATTGAAAGGAACCTTCTACCAATTGTAAGCCCACTTAAAGATTTTATAATACAAGAGGGTGATATACTGTGGGTATTAGGTAACGAAATAATGGTAGATAATCTAATTCAGGATAAGCTTATGAAAAAATAAAAATTTACATTTATTTACAAAAAACAGTTGCATTCCGCCGGCAACTGTTTTATTATATTATTAAATGGAAAATAAAGGTAAAAATGATAATGAATTACATTAAATTCAAGGAAGCAAAAGCAAAACTGATAATGTCGACAAGGAACAATATAAATAAAATGGGAGGTAACATATCCGATGAGAAGGCGATAGAAATTATTGAGGAGACCTTGTTTTCAATGAAGGAATCATCAGCTTTCACAGGAGAAGAAAAATTTAGGCTTGTAAACGAAGCATTTTATTCTTTGCGTTGTGAGCTTGGGATATTGACGCCTTTTATTAAGGATGAAGACATACAGGAAATAATGGTTAATGGCCCGGAGAATGTTTTTATTGAAAAGGAGGGTAATATTATTAAGGCTCCGTGCCGTTTTGAAAATAATGAAGAATTGGAGGAGGTGATAAGACGCATCGCAGCGGGAGTCAGGAGAGAGATAAATGAGAAAAGCCCTATACTCGACGCTAGATTAGCAGATGGCTCTCGAGTGAACGCGATATACAAAAACATTGCGCTAGGAGGACCGTCATTAAATATAAGAAAGTTCCCACAAATATCTATGTCTATGGACAATCTATTGGAAAGGGGGAGTATAACAAAAGAGGCCGCAGAATTTTTAAAGAAAATTACAAAGGCGGCCTACAACATATTTGTAAGCGGAGGAACATCATCGGGCAAGACAACATTTCTCAATGCCCTTTCCGAGTATATACCGGGAAGTGAAAGGGTTGTGGTAATAGAGGATTCGGCAGAGCTTCAAGTATCGCGTCTTTGCAATTGCGTTAGATTGGAATGCAGAAATGCAAATGCAGAAGGCAAGGGAGAGATTGCCATGGAAACATTGATAAAAACGAGCTTAAGGATGAGGCCTGACAGAATAATTGTAGGGGAAGTAAGAGGAAAGGAATGCTTTGCTATGCTGCAGGCATTGAACACAGGGCATGACGGTAGTATGTCAACGGGTCACGCAAATTCTATCGAAGGCATGCTCAAAAGGCTTGAATCTATGTTTTTACAAGCTGTAGAATTCCCACAGGATGCCATATGCTCACAGATTGCAGAAGGGATAGATATAGTAATACACCTGGGGCGAATCCCCGATAAAGGTAGAGTAGTCCTTGAAATTGCTGAAATAATTGGATATGCAGAAGGTAAATTTATAATTAATAGTTTATTTAAATATGAAATTAATAAAGGCCTCCGCGCTACAGGAAATAAGCTCAGCAATGTACAAAAGCTTATATTGAGAGGGATTGATACAGACAGTGGATTACAGTAAATATGATCTTAATAAATATGAGAGGATAAAATGCATATTAGTTGCTATCACAGCGGGCGCAGTTCTAATGATATTATTCTACGGCAAGACGCCATTTTGTTTCTTTGCCATTGCCATAGGGCTTTTGGCACAGATCCCTTATGCTAATTACCTTGGAAAGAAACGCCGTAATTTTTTAAAGCTGCAGTTCAGAGATCTGCTTTATTCTCTTTCGGCCTCAATAGGCTCGGGAAGACACATGAAAGCGGCATTAGAAGAAGGCGTTACCAACTTAAGTATCCTATATCCCAAGAATAATATTTTAGGGCAGGAAATATCTGAGATAATCGCAAAGATAGAGAGCTCTAATCAATCAGAAAAAGAGTTACTGACGGATTTTGCGGAACGTAGCGCAATCGACGAAATAAAATCTTTTTTTAGAGTTTATTACATAGCGCTGAGTACGGGCGGAAATCTTACGGCAGTAATAAGAAAAGCAGGCGATATTTTACTTGACAAAATGATTATAGAAAAGGATATCGAAACATATACAGCACAGAAACGCTTTGAAGGCCGGCTCATAATGATGATGCCTATAGTAATAATATTTTTTCTCAATATCATATCTCCTGGATACCTTGCACCGATGTATGAATCTAGTGCGGGGAGGATAACTATGACGGCATGCTTGCTTGCCATGTTCCTATCGTTTCGAATAACGGAGAAAATAATGCAAATACCTATGAATTCAGGTAGCATCAAGGACGAGCTTCCCGATTTTATAAATAAAACAGTACTGCTAATGAATGCGGGGATGGTTCTTACAGCAGCGTTTGATGTGATAGTAAAGGAAAGAAATTCGGATGAAAGAGGTTTTTACAAAAGGCTCAATGAAATAAACAACAATTTAAAATCGACAAATTCATCGTTTTCAATAGAATTCAGGAAGTACGCAATCGAAGCAGGAGAAAGAGAAATGCTCAGATTATCAAATGTAATAAACGACAGTATAGATAAAGGTAGTGAGCTAAGCTATAAGCTTGAGAAGGAAGCGGATTTCATGTGGCATACGATGAAAAAAAATACAGAAGAAAAGGGAAGGATCGCTGAAAGCAAGCTTGCGCTCCCAATGGGAATAATGATGGGAGTCCTCATTACGGTTACAACAGCGCCGGCTTTCATGTCACTTTGAATCGACATAAATGTAATAGATGAAGAATAGGAGGTAAAGAACTTATGAGAAAAAAGAAGAAAATGAAAATGATAAAAAACAGCAAGAGTGGGATGGAGATGGTGCAGGTTGGAATTTTAATTACAATCGCTATAGTGCTCGGCTTACTCTTCAAGGAGCAGCTTGTGAGCTTTGTAGAAAACACATTCTCAGCTTTGCATGACGAGGATTTTGGGCTGCGTTGAACAAGAAGGGTGCAGCAATCGTAGAAGGCGCTATCATTTATCCACTCATAATTCTTTCGATTATAACGGCATTATATATTTTGATAGGCTTGTATAACGAAGCAGCATCGGTCTCTGAGCTTCATACTGTACTCAGGCAAAGTTCGGGAAACGAAAGCGAAACTGTGAAGGCTGAAAATTTTAAAGAAGGCGGAGTTGAATTGAATAACAAAATGGGTATATTTTATGATTCTATACAGGGGAGTATAAAAGAAGAGGTCAAGGCAGGAGGGCTTATAAAAGTTATCCTCAAAAAAGATTACTGCGACGAAATTACAATTATAGATGAGGAGAAATACATAAGATGGTCGGATGCGGCGTCGGGAATAATAAAAAAGGAAGTATAGCGGTATTTTTTTGCATGATTATTGTTGCAATGATGTCATCTGTGGTTTTAATCGTACAAATAGCCGATCGTCGATGCAGCGAAAGCTACCTTGATGGCATCCTGAACCTTTCTGGGAGAAGTGTACTTTCGGAATTCGACATAATGCTAAAGGATGATTATGGTATATTCGCATTTAGAGCCACCGAGGAAAGTGTTGAAGATAAATTAAAGTTCTATCTTAAAGAAAATGAGGGAGAAGGGCTTGTGTCATATGATGCTGCAAATATCAACCTAGGAATCGATCTCGATGAGCACAGCATGCTGAATATAGATTTATTCGAGGACGAGATAATTGCGGCGGCAAAGTATGGATTTATAGAAAGCATTATAAGCAAAAGGGGCGCAGCACCTCTTTTGGAGGAGGGTAGAGCTATCAAGAATGAAAGCATTATAAGCTCACTGCCGTCAGAGGGACTTGTAGGAAGCGGCTTCAATTTGAACCTTTCGGCAATTAAGGGAGATATAGATTTAAAATCTTTGATTCCTAGTACAGGAAATATATTACTCACATCAAACTACATAATGTCAACCTTCGGAAACCGCCTGGAAGTACCTGGGCTAAGGGAGGGCTTTTTCAACAATGAAGTGGAGTACATAATAAGCGGGCAAGTCTCGGACAAAGCAAATGGCGAAAAAGTAAAGCAATATATCGTCGAGATAAGAACGCCTATAAACATAGCAAAGATATATGCCGACCCCGAACGCATGGCAAAGGCTACGGCTATTGCGGCGGCAGCAACCGGAGGAACAGCAACAGCAGCGGCTATATTTGTTGTGGTTCTGGGATGGGCAATTTCCGATTCGCAGAGAGATGCAAATACGCTTGTAGCAGGTGAGGAGGTAGACGGTCTTGATTACGGAAATTATTTGATGATATTCTTGTCTATTTTAGACAGGAAAACTAAGCTTACCAGGATAATGGATCTCATTCAAATAAATCTAAAAGCGAGCTATTATGAAGGCTTCTTGATTTCAGAGCATTATTTCGGTTTTGATGTGTCAGCGCGCTACAGAGGGAAGAGCTATAGTTATGAGCAAGAATACTAAAAAAGGTTATATTGCTGTTGAGGCTTCCATACTGCTTCCTCTCTTTCTTGTCGCCATCATAGCAATAGGATGGCTCATGAAGGCCGCCACACATGAAGAAAGCGTTGGATTTATAGCAATGAATGAAGGCCGTCGCGTTGCTATGACGGCATATAATACAGAGTTCAATCCTCTGTTTCCTGTTACCTTAATATATAACATAAAGCAAAATTCAAAGGGTACGGAAAGTATCGCCGTAAAAAACTATAGATATCTCTACACATCACATGGGATAGACAATCTCATTCATTTTACGGTGAAATATGAAGCAGACGCAAAGCTGCCTTTTTATACAGCGGCAGTATCTCCAAAAATGAATTTCACCTTACGCGCTTTTCGGGGGCTTGACAGCTCGGGAGCGGCCTCATATGAGGAGTTAGAAAAGGAAGAGGAAAGTATAGAGGTTTGGGTTTTCCCAAGATATGGTGAGCGATATCATTCCGAGGATTGCAGTTCGATAAAAGTATATCCGGTAAAGAAAATATTAAGTTCAAAGGTAAGAAAAAGCTATGATGCCTGCAGAATGTGTAAATCGAAAAATATAGCCGACGGAAGTGCTGTTTATTGTTTCAGTGTGGGAGGCTCTTACCACAGCGGTAAATGTTCGACCGTGGATAAATATGTAATAAAGATGGAAAGGGAAGATGCACAAAGTAGAGGCTATACGCCATGTATGAAATGCGGAGGAGGGCATTGATGAGTAATACGTTTGCAATTGAGTTAAAAAAAGGTATCTTAAAGGAATACGAAAAAGAAATATTGTTATCGAATCAAATGAATTTTTTACTTCCTATGGGAATTGTTGAAAAAGATGGAACTGATAGAATCATTTATGATTATACAAATTTTGAACCGATATATAAAATGAATGGTCCCCTTGGAGTAAAGAGTGTACTGGATATTTTAGAGAAAACAATCATAAGCCTAATTGCTGCAGAGGATTACCTTTTAGATGCAGGAAAGGTTGCATTATCATGCAGCACGGTATATACAGATAGTCGCACGAGAAATGTCAGACTTATGTACTTTCCGTCAAAGGGTGATAACAGCAATATATGTGAAAACATATCTGCCTTTGCAAAAGAGCTTTCTGGCAAGTATGTGTCGGGGATTGCAGCCGAATATTTATCAGCTGTGGAGAGCTATACGGCAAATAACACTTCTCTTCTTGGGCTTGCAAATAAAATTGCCGCCATGAGAAGGGAGGCTTTTATCTGCGGTATTCAATGAAGTGATTTAAAAACGTAAGCAATTTGACATAAGTCGGATATTTTGTTATCATCGGTGGGTATGTTCTTAATAAAGGAGGAAGAAATTGTTTCATTTGATAACAGATTATGTGGCAGATTTGAGGAAAGAATTCCACGGCTATAATGCGAAAAATCTCCGTAAAGATATTTTTTCAGGTTTGACTGTGGCGGCAGTGGCACTGCCCCTGGCTCTGGCTTTCGGAGTGGGAAGCGGGGCCGATGCCGCTGCGGGTCTTATTACGGCAATCATTGCCGCTTTTGTAATTTCGGCATTTTCGGGTGCCTCGTTTCAGATTTCGGGGCCAACCGGCGCTATGACAGCTATTCTGATTCCACTTGTTTCCCGATATGGACTTGAAACCCTGTTTGCTGCATCATTGCTTGCAGGTATTTTTCTTGTTGCGGCTGGAATTTTGCGTTTGGGGAATCTTGTTTACTTTCTCCCGTCTCCGGTTGTTTGGGGGTTTACATCGGGAATTGCCGTGATTATAGCGCTTGGGCAAATAGGCAACTTGTTAGGAGTTGAGATGGCCGGGGGAAGCGCCTTGCAACAGATCGTAGGAATATTCAAAGGAGGAATTTCACCGAATTGGTGTTCCGTGGCATTAGGGATCTTTGTAATTGCGTTAATGGCCTTTTGGCCAAAGAAATGGGGTGCAAGAATACCAGGCTCTTTAGCCGGCGTTACCATAGCCACTATTCTTGTAGTACTTTTCAAAATCCCGGTTGAAATTGTCGGCGTAATCCCTAAAACTTTGATACATAATAACCGCATAACATTCGATATGGTTACAAATATTAATATGGATATAATTTTATTGCCTGCAATCAGTATTGCTATGCTTTGTATGATAGAAAGTCTTTTGTGCGGTGCCGCGGCCGGGCGCATGAAGGGCGAACGAATGAATGCAGACAGAGAATTACTAGCTCAGGGTGTGGGTAATATTATATTGCCTTTCTTCGGGGGAGTACCTGCAACAGCTGCTATAGCAAGGACAAGCGTAGCTATCAAATCGGGCTCCCACACGAGATTGACAGGAATTTTACACGGCGTTATATTGTTGCTTTCAATGTTCCTGCTAGGGCCTTTAATGTCTCAAATTCCAATGACGGCGCTTGCGGGGGTTCTGATGGTTACCGCCTGGCGCATGAATGAATGGCAAAGCATTCGTCATTTATTTTCTCATAAGCTCAAGGGCGGAATTGCAAAGTATCTAATAACCATGATGACTACGGTTGTTTTCGATCTAACGGTGGCTATCGTTGTGGGAGTATTATTTTCAATTGCAATGTTTCTTGTGTATATATCACAACTCAAAGTTACAATCAGCGAGCTGGATTCAAAGAAAATGGGACTTCCGTGCAAGACAACTTGCCATGTCCAGGTAATATATATTACAGGTTCATTATTCTTCGCCTCTCTGGATCAACTTGAATTAGGGCTTTCCAAGGCAACCGGAGATGTTTTGATTTTATCAATGAGGGGAGTTCCATTTACGGATACTTCCGCTGTTGCCTTCTTCGTGGAATATTGTGAAGCACGGCACAAGGAAGGGGTTACAGTGCAATTCTCAAGTACCCAGCCTCCAGTCAGAAAAATGCTGGATAGGGCGGGAGTCACCGATATAATAGGCGAGGATTCGTTCTTCCCAAATGCCAAGGATGCGATTTTTTCACATATAAAATAATGTTCCACTTTAACCAAATACCTAATGATAATTTGACATTTTATGCAAAAATATATATAGTAGAAATAATAAAATAATAAAATTATAGGAGGTATATGGTTATGAGAGATTATTTCAAGAATTGGGATTTCAAGAAACATGCGACTACCGTAACGACTATTTATGCAATATTATATTTCTTGGATATGACGCTGGGATATGTTGTTGCAAAGAAGATTCTGAATAAGAGCACAAAGGATAAACGCGTAGCAAGTAGATAAGGCAGGTAATCAAAATCAGTGAGCGGTCGTCTCGCACTTAAGCGTGTCGGCTGCTTTTTTGTAATAAAGTTTCTCCTCTTATAATACTATATAACGATAATATAAAATAAATGGGAGAAAACATATGAAGAGAAGGACGTTTCGGAGACCGAGACCAGGTAAAAATACAGGGGTGAATTTGCTTGGAATTCTTGCTATAATATTAGCAGCGGCACTGGCGGGTTTTTTGCTGACCAAATTTATCGTTTACCCTGTCATCCTAGGAACGTTCACATCGAATGCGGAGCAAAGCAATCCGCAAATAAAAGAGGATGTGGGCGATACTGCCAAAAGTCAGGAAAAAAAGGATGTTACGGATGCGAATAAGCAAGCAGACGAGCAGTCGGCTAAAAAAAGCACGCCGGACGCGGGGAAAGATACTGCAGCCGAAACTGTGAAAAGCGGATATTGCATTCAGTTCGGAAGCTTTGCGACAAAGACAGCGGCAGATGAGCTGATTTCTGAATTATCGGCGAGCGGTATAAAGGCTTCCGCCGTCGAAAAGGACGGCAGCTTCAAGGTAATAGGAGAAATATTCGGCAATAAAGAAGAGGCAAGGACTGCGGCAGCATCGATAGACAAAACAATATATACTGATATATTCATTACAGACATATAGAAAGGACCGATAATGATACCTTTATCGACAATGATGCGACCGGACAAGCTTGATGATTTTAAAGGGCAATCACACTTCATGTATGAAGGCTCCTTGTTTTATAATTCAATAAAGAATAAAACCTTCGGGTCCGCTATTTTTTTCGGTCCATCAGGAACGGGCAAGACGACGCTTGCAAGGATAATAGCGAATGAAATGGATTCGGATTTCTATGAATTGAACGCGTCCACATCGGGAATAAAAGAATTAAAAGAAATACTGGATAAAGCAAAGCTGAAGTTTTTCGGTCTTCAAAAGGAACATACTTATTTGTATGTAGATGAATTCCATCGCTGGAACAAATTGCAGCAGGATTCGCTACTAAAGGCTCTTGAAGACGGCAGTGTGAAATTTATAGGAAGCACGACAGAAAATCCGTATTTTGCCATTAACAATGCAATACTTAGCAGAGTGGGTCATATATATGAATTTTTCAGGCTTTCGGCGGATGAAATAAAGACAATACTGAAGAATGCGCTGTCGGATTGCGAAAAAGGCCTTGGGAATCTAAAACTAAGGTACGATGACAATGCGCTTATAGCTATGGCAGAGATGTCAGGCGGAGATGCAAGAGTGGCGCTTGACACACTTTCCTTTATCGGGAAAAATCTTTCTGAGGGACAGGAAATTAGCCTGAAAATAGTGAAAGAGGCGATGCAGAGGAAGACATTTTTTTATGACAAAAGTGAGGACAAGTACAATCTGCTTTCGGCCTTGCAAAAGTCTATCAGAGGATCGGATCCTGATGCTGCTGTTCATTATTTGGCGCGACTTATAGAAGGGGGCGCAGACATACAGATGATAGGCAGGCGGCTCATGGTTATAGCTTCTGAGGATATCGGTATGGCATATCCGAGTGCGATTTCCAT
This sequence comes from Eubacteriales bacterium, assembly GCA_028704515.1. GTDB lineage: Bacteria > Bacillota > Clostridia > Peptostreptococcales > Anaerovoracaceae > UBA1440. The sequence goes on along the minus strand of JAQWFH010000007.1, from coordinate 12,959 downwards.
CGTAACCGCATGTGTACAAGCCGCTACAATGATAGGCTTTCCTGAGGCCAGGATTAATCTTGCACAGGCCGTAATACTGATGGCGTCATGTCCTAAGTCAAACTCGTGCATTAACGCATTAGAAAGTGCCCTAAGCGATTTAAGACGAAAAGAAACCGGGGATGTTCCCCTTCATTTAAAATGTTCACATTACAGCGGGGCGGAGAAGAGGGGAATCGGCATTAATTATAAGTATCCTCATGAATTTGGGGGATATGTAACTCAGCAATATCTGCCGGATAATTTATATAAGGAAAATGTTCGTTATTACATACCTACAGAAAACGGAAGTGAAGCGGCATTTAAAAAATTTTTAGAAGGATTGAAAAAAATAGATGAAAGAAATAATAAGGGCTGAAAATTCCGGGTTCTGCTTCGGAGTAAAGAGCGCCATAGACATGGCAAATAAGCTTATACAGCAACCTCCATCCGAAGGGAGCATATATTGTTGCGGGCCTTTGATTCACAACGATATTGTTACAGAGGATCTAAAGAATAGGGGACTGGATATTATATCGTCCCTGAGTGAAGCCTCACGCGGGGACACTGTGCTGATACGTTCTCATGGCGTAGGACAAGCCTTTTACAGCGAGGCTGAAGAAAAAGAAATTAAGATAGTAGATGCCACATGCCCTTATGTAAAAAAAATACAGAACAAAGTTAAAGAGGCATACGAAGCCGGGGGAAATATAGTAATTGTCGGAAGTGCCGATCACCCTGAGGTTCTAGGCATAAACGGCTGGTGTGGTGGCAAGGCAATTGTAGTTGCCACAGGAGAAGAAGCGAATAATATAAAAGAGGATAATCTTTACATAGTTGCGCAAACAACTATAAGGAAAGAATTGCTGGATGAAGTTATTTTTCATATAAATAAGCAGGGTAAAAATTTTAGCGTTCACAATACAATTTGTTCCGCAACACAGAAAAGACAAGATAGTTGCAAAGAAACAGCAAAAAAAGTTGATATGATGATCGTGATAGGAGGCAAAAAAAGTTCAAACTCCAAAAAATTATATGAAATTGCATACAAAAACTGTGCAAAAGCATTTTTTATTGAAAATTTAACAGATTTGCCATTGAAAGAAGTTGAAAAATGTAATAAAATAGGTGTTGCAGCAGGTGCTTCGACACCCGAAACTGTAATTGAGGAGGTTATTGCCAATATGAGTGAAAATATCACTGAGAACAACGAAAAGAATTTAATGCATGACTTGATGGATGAAATCGAGAAGTCTTTAAGACTACCACGCAGCGGAGAAATTGTTACCGGTAAGGTTCTTCAGGCGACTGAGAAAGAAGTAATAGTTAATCTTGGCTGTAAGAAAGACGGCATTATTCCCAAGGATGAAGTTTCTTTGGAAGAGGGTCAGAAACTGACAGATTTATTTAAAGAAGGAGACAAAATTCAGGCTAAGGTAGTCAGAACTGAGGACGGCGAAATACTGCTTTCCAAGAAGAGACTTGAAGTTAATGAACACTGGAACGAAGTTGCAGATGCTCTTGAAAATAAATCAGTATTGAACGTTAAGGTTGTGAAGCAGGTAAACGGCGGAGTTATTGCGGTATTCAAAGAAGTTTCAGGCTTCATACCTATGTCACAGCTTTCCGACAGATATGTTGAAAATGCAGATGAATTTATAGGAAAAACACTTGATGTTCAGGTAAGTCGCGTAGATAAGACAAGAGGAAAAGCTGTATTTTCACATAAGGTAATCCTCGCAGAAGAAAAAGCAAAGAAGATTGCCGAGATTTGGGATAAGATTTCTGTAGGAGATATAGTTGAAGGTACTGTAATGCGCTTTACAGACTACGGTGCATTTGTTGATATCGGTGGTATTGACGGGCTTCTTCATATATCGGAAATATCTTGGGGAAAGCTTAAGCATCCTCAGGAAGTACTTGCTATCGGAGACAAGGTTCATGTTAAAATACTGCAGATGAATGAAGAAAAGGGCAAGATTTCCCTTGGACTTAAGCAGACAATACCTGAGCCATGGTCTGTTATCAACGAAAAATATGAAGTTGGACAAGTTGTAAGCGGCAAGGTTGTTCAAATTAAAGAATACGGTGCGTTCGTTGAAATTGAACCAGGTCTTGATGGGCTGGTACATATATCAGAAGTTGACCACAAGAGAGTTGCGAATATTGCCGATGAGATTTCATTGAACCAGGAAGTAAACGCTATGATTTTGGAAATCGATACAGAAAGAAAGAGAATCAGTTTAAGTCTGAAGGCTTGTATCGAAAAACCCGTAGAGTTTGAAGAAGCTGTTGAGATTGAAGATGAAGATTTCGAAGAAGAATTCGATGAAAGTGAAGAAAACTAAAAATAATAATCAAAAAAGTGTTTAATACACTTCTTTAATTAAAGCAGCACGGAGTGAGCAAAAGGCGCACTACGTGCTGCCTATTTTTTGTCCTACATAACCGTTTTATTTCATTACATAAGAAAATTTTATAAATAATTACAAATGTATATGTAAAGAATATATAAAATCAATAATTAAGGGATTCATATGTATCAAATATATAAACGGAGGAGTTTAAAATGGAAAACGAGAAAGGGTTGAAAAGAAATCTCGGTGCCGCAACAGCGACCGCTATGGTTGTAGGTTGTGTTATAGGTGCTGGGGTTTTTTTTAAGCCGCAGGCTATATATACGTTGACCGGCGGTGCGCCGGGCATGGGAATGTTGGCATGGGTCATCGGCGGTATTGTAAGTGTCGCCGCCGCACTTACTTTTGCGGAGGTAGCTATTCTGATTCCCAAAACAGGGGGCATGGTAGCGTATCTGGGAGAAGTCTACAATGAAAAAGTCGGATTTTTAGCAGGTTGGATGCAAACAGTAATATTCTACCCGGCATTCATGGCAGGCTACGGTGTTGTTGTGGGTCAACAATTAGCGTTATTTATAGGTGACAGATATCAATTACCGATTGCAATGAGTGTAATCATCTTACTGGTAATAATGAACACCCTAGGATCCAATGTTGGTGGTAGCATTCAGATTATATTCACAATTTGTAAGCTAATACCTTTATTCCTTTTAATGATCTTCGGATTTGTTTTGGGAAGTGGGGATAATCCTATATTTACCCCTATGGTAGCAGAAGGCCTTAATGGAGGCGCTGTTTTGGGATCCGCACTTTTAGCAGTATTGTTTGCTTTCGAAGGTTGGACAAACGTAGGTACAATTGCCGGAGAAATGAAGAATCCGGCTAAAGACCTTCCGCTTGCAATTGTAGGGGGTGTATCTATCATTATGGCCGTTTATTTTGTAATTAATATAGCATATCTTTGGGTACTTCCGGCGGATGAGATGAAGGATATGGTTGCGCCGGCATCCGCGGTTGCTATGGAAATATTCGGATCTGTAGGCGGTCTTTTGATTACAATAGGTATTATTATTTCTGTATTCGGTGCAGCCAACGGATTTTTGATGTCAGGTTCTCGAGTAGCATATTTGCTGGGAGTGCAAAACACATTGCCGGGGAGTAATTCCTTGAAAAAACTCAATAGAAATCAGGTGCCAAGTAATGCCATTATCCTGATTGGATTCATTGCATGCATATATTCTATAAGCGGTCAGTTTAATATGCTGACAGATTTAGCGGTATTCTCATCTTGGATTTTTTACACACTTACATTCCTATGTGTTATGAAGCTGCGGAAAACGCATCCTGAACTGGAACGTAAATACAAGGTGCCTCTTTATCCGTTCATTCCGCTTTTAGCAATCATAAGCGGTGTATACGTTATTATAAGCCAATTATTTATGGCAGGATTTTCGGCGAGAATGCTGTCTTTAGGAAGTATTGTTGTCACGCTTCTGGGGCTGCCGATATATGCTGTGGTTAAAAGATATTATGCATCAAGAAAGGATATAAGGGCACAATAGATATATAACTTAGATCTTCCGGGAGATTTGAGATAAAAAAATATACGGAGTACATGCAAAATCATGTGCCCGTATATTGTATTTTTTGGTATAGTGCTATATTATACCGAAGTTAAAACCAGCTCTGAAGCGCTTTTTAAAATTGTTTCCGTTACTGAAGCACCGCCTAGCAATCTTGCGATTTCATTTATCTTTTCTTGCTCATCCAAAGGAGCGATATATGTACGGGTTGATCCTGCGTGGGCTTCTTTAAGTATTTTATAATTTTTATCTCCATATGCCGCTATTTGAGGCAGGTGAGTAATGCAAATTATTTGATGGTTTTTTGATATTTCCTTAAGCTTTCTGCCTACGATGCTGGCGGCAATTCCCGATATCCCCGCATCGATTTCATCGAATATTAGAGTAGAGATGTTGTCGTAATCGGCAGTGATTTTTTTGAATGCCAGCATTATTCTGGACATTTCTCCGCCGGAAGCTATTTTTGACAGGTGTTTTTTGGGCTCTCCAATATTAGTACTGATAATGAAACAGGCCGTATCTATTCCTTTTTCAGAAAACTCTTCACTTATGCGTCCAAATTCAACACCGAGCTCCGCATTGTTGAAGCTTAGCTCCTTTAGCTCATTTTCTATTTTTGAGCATAATTCGATTGCGGCATTTTTACGCAGCGCGCTCAATTGTTCTGAAAGCAGGCTAAGCTCTGTTGTTACCATATTGAGATCTTTTTCAAGGTCTGCCGTATGTACATCTATATTTTCTATATCAGACAGCTCTTGCAGTGCATTTTCTTTATATTGAAGGATGTCAGTGATAGAGCCGCCGTATTTGCGTTTTAACGTTGAAAGTAAATCCATGCGCGAGAGGGCTTCATCAAGCTCATTTGGTGAGAATATCGAGTTATCTTTCATTTCCCGCATATCATGGCATAAATCCTCAAATCGGTAATATATGTCGGAGAATTCATCGCTCAGAGCTTTGAATTTCGATCCCATATCTGATATTGTTTCGGATTTTCGCATCAAATAGCCAAGAGCGTCCATTACGGATGAATCACTTTCTGAAGAAGTTTCGTATAATTCTGATAGGGAATTATAAATCTTTTCGCTGTTTTGCATGATTGAAATCTGCTCGCTTAGCTGTTCATCTTCGCCGTTAATAGGATCAGCATTAAGTATCTCGTCACATTCGAATTTTAAGAAATCTCGCTTTCTAATTCTCTCAGCATCAGCTAAACGAATAGCGGAAAGTTCCTTTTTCAATGATAAATATTTCCTATGTAAGGAAGCCACCTTTTCTTTGAGAGGGTCGAGCTTTCTGTAATTATATGAATCAATAAGTGAAAGGTGGTAGTCGTTATTTATAAGTGATTGATGGTCGTATTGACCGTGTATGTCAGCGAGTTGTTTACATCGCAAAGAAAGCTCGCCAAGAGTAACAATTTCGCCGTTAAGCTTGCATAAGCTTTTCCCGGAAGCCGAGATTTCTCTCTTGATGATCATTTCTTCTTGATCAATATGTCCCACGATTTGGATAATTGCTTTGTCTTGTCCCGTGCGAACCATAGAAGAATCTGCTCTGGATCCAAGGGCGAGGCTGATTGCTTCAATAACTATAGATTTACCAGAGCCTGTTTCACCAGTAAGCACATTAAAACCGGGATACAGCGAAAACTCGGCATTTTCAATGATTGCAAAGTTTTTTATAAGTATATGAGAGATCATTTATAACCTCCTTAAATGCTATGATAAGTGTTTATTTATCTTTTTCCAAGCATTTCGTTAAATAACTCAACGAGCTTAGGTGAGTTTTCAAATTCATCCACTACAATGAAAACTGTGTTGTCGCCCGCAATAGAACCAACGATATGAGGAAATGTAGTTGTATCAACCGCTTCCGCCGCGGCCGCCGCACATCCCGACAGCGTTTTTACTATGACAATATTACCCGCAAAGGCAACAGATTTTACGGTGTCTTTGAAAATCTTAGTAAACCTATCGGATATTGGATTTTCATTTGAAAGACCTGTTGCATATTTATACTTTCCAGTGGAAGAAAGAATTTTTATAAGCTGTAGCTCTTTAATATCTCTTGAGACAGTGGCCTGCGTTACATCAAAACCGCGTTGCTTAAGTGCTGTTGCAAGCTTTTCTTGAGTTTCAATCTCGTTTTCTTTTATAAGATCAAGTATAGTATTTTGCCTTGAATATCTCATTTGAAGCCTCCTTTAAAGAAGAATTATTCTAATATTTATTCCACAATTATAACATAAATATTCAATTAGTAAAGCGTTTTGGCACTGCGAGGCGGCAATTTCATATAGACAAACATATGTTCATGTGTTACAATAATTTTAATATATACATGATTAATCGTCAAGGTGGTTTTAATGAAAATTATAGGTATAGATCCGGGATATGCGTGCATGGGATGGGGCGTAGTAGATTTAAGGGGGAATTCATTTTCGCCTGTTGCGTACGACTCTATTATTACATACCCAAATATGGATATGCCCGAAAGGCTTAAGATAATATACAATACGCTTGTTAAGATAATAAACGAATGCGCACCCGAAGCCGCATCGATTGAAGAGCTTTTCTTCAATACGAACTCCAAAACGGCCATTTTGGTGAGTCAGGCTAGAGGGGTGGCAATTTTGGCGTGTGTAAATGCAGGAATCCCCATATACGAATACACTCCGCTTCAGATTAAACAGGCACTTGTGGGGTACGGCAGAGCAGAGAAAAGACAGGTGCAGGTAATGGTAAAGACAATCCTTGGGCTATCCGCAATTCCAAAGCCGGATGATACGGCGGATGCACTTGCTGCGGCAATATGCCATGGGCACTCGGCAGGCAGTAGAAATCGGCTGCTCAATATCAAATAAAAGAAAAATTTGAGGGGAAATATGATTCATTTTATCAAAGGAACATTATCTGAGAAATTGGAAAACAGTGTAATAGTGGATAACGGCGGTATAGGATACGAAATATTTGTGCCGGACAATTCAAATGTATACTTAATAAATGAAAAAGAAAGCGTTAAATTATATACCTATATGGCTGTGCGTGAGGACGACATGAGCTTGTACGGTTTTTCAGACAAAGAGGGTCTTAAGCTTTTTCGCCTTCTGATAACGGTAAGCGGCGTGGGTGCAAAGGCCGGGATGGCGCTCCTTTCGGCAATGCCTCCGGCAGAATTAAGAAAGGCTATTGCGTTTGAAGACACAGCCTTACTTACTAAGGCAAACGGCATAGGCAAAAAGACGGCTCAGCGAATAGTGCTTGAGCTGAAGGATAAGATGGGCGCCGTTGCAGATCAGATAACTGCGGAGACTATAAACGCTTCATCAGCTTTTGATAATATTGCACAAGATGCACGAAATGACGCATTGAACGCACTTTTATCCCTTGGCTACAGCAGGCTGGAGGCTGTCGAAGCACTTTCATTCGTATCCGACGGTGATTTAACTGCGGAGCAATATATAAAGGCGGCACTAAAGAAATTATTTTAATATAAGCTCATATAAGAGGAAGATAAATGAATTACAAGGAAAAGATTACCGCACCTGAGGTCGGAGCCGGTGAAGAAACAGCAGAAACATCCTTGAGACCTCATGCCCTTTCAAATTATATTGGGCAAAAAATGATCACGGATAATCTAAAAATATTTATAGAGGCAGCAAAATTAAGAGGAGAACCCTTGGACCATGTCCTGTTTTATGGGCCTCCGGGGCTCGGCAAAACAACACTTGCAGGAATCATCGCAAGTGAGCTGGGCGTTGATATCAGGATCACCTCAGGACCTGCAATAGGAAGAACCGGAGATTTGGCGGCGATTCTCACAAATCTCAACGAAAACGATGTACTTTTTATAGATGAAATACACAGACTGAATCGTTCGGTAGAAGAAGTTCTCTACTCCGCAATGGAAGATTACGCCTTGGATATAATTATCGGGAAAGGCCCTTCAGCAAGGTCTATAAGGCTTGATTTAGCAAAATTTACGTTGATAGGAGCCACGACTAGAGCGGGAAGCCTTTCCGCTCCGCTCAGGGATCGCTTTGGCGTGATAAGCAAGTTTGAACTTTACAATACTGATGAATTAATTAAAATAATAAAGCGTTCCGCAAGCATATTAAATGTAAGTGCCGATGAGGATTCACTCAGAAATATGGCCATGAGATCGAGAGGAACACCTCGAGTGGCAAACAGAATCTTAAAAAGAGTAAGGGATTTCAGCCAGATAAAGGGTGACGGGACGATAACTCCGGAGTTGGCACAGATGGCATTCGATGCTATGGGCGTGGATGACTTGGGACTTGAAAGCCTTGATAGAGACATACTTCGCGTAATAATAGAACGATTTAATGGGGGGCCTGTTGGAATTGATACAATTGCAGCGGCTATAGGCGAAGAGCGGATTACAATTGAGGATGCTTATGAGCCTTATCTCATACAAGCCGGCCTACTTCACAGGACGCAAAAGGGCAGAATGGTCTCAGAGATGGCCTATAAGCATCTGGGACTCATCAACTTAATGGAAGATAAGCAGATTACGATTGAGGATTGAGAGAGGAAGTACAATGAAGAAAACGATAATGACAACCGTTCTAATAATGATTTTATTCATATTTGCAGCGCCAGTAGCGTTTGCCAGCGAAGCTACACATATAAAGGTCGGGCTAAAATATGCAAACGCAGCAAAGCTCTCATATACAGTCATGGCAGATGGCGGATTTTATGTAGCAAAATCAAACGGAACGGAGTTTGAAGAGATTGAGCAAATATTCGACTATGATAAGGCAGTCGTAAATTACTCTGATACAGAAATAAAATTGCAAACGCCGGATGGTGCTGATATTTTTGCGGATTTAGACGGGTACGTTTTATTACCCGCAAGGTATGAGGACGATGGTGTTATAAATATAGACGGTAGCGTATACAGAGGCGGTCTCTGTTTTACCCAAAACGGAGATAATACGATAAACGCAATAAATATCTTAGACGTCGAGCAATATGTATATGGCGTGCTTAACGGTGAGATGAATCACGCGCATCCAAAAGAGGCACTTAAGGCTCAGGCGGTAACGGCAAGAAGCTTCGCTCTCACAAACGCTGGAAGACATTCAAGCAATGGATTTGATGTATGTGTGGGAACGCACTGCCAAGTTTACAAAGGCTACAGTGATGAATACAAAGAGACGACCGAAGCTATTGACGAGACGGCTGGGCTTCTGATGTATTCTGAGGGCAAAGTCGTATGCGGATATTATTCTAAAAATAGCGGCGGACACACTCAAAGCAGCAGTGACGTATGGGGCGGAAATGTTCCGTATCTCAAGGGAGTGCCCGATAAGTATTCTCCAAAATATCCATGGACGACTTCTTTTTCATTTGTCGAGCTTGAGAATATGCTCGATAACGCACGAAAGCCTGTCGGCGAATTGAAGCAAGTAATGATAAAGGCAAGAAACTCGGCCGGAGCTGTCTCTGAAGTTAAATTCGAAGGGACTGAGGGGACGGCTACACTTGTGAAGGAAAGCGTTCGTACATTCTTTGGAGGCGGACTTGTAAAATCCACGATGTTTACATTTGGCGGCGCTGAAATCGAAAACGCCGAGACACGAACAAATGGAGGGAACGATAACGCATTGGACGGTACTTTTGTATATAACGGGAATAATAATCAACAAATTTCCAAAAATATTTACGTAGTCGGTAGCAATAATAATTCGGTTCAATTAAAAAGTACCAGTGCTTACGCAAGCAATGGAACGTTAAAAGTAAAAATATCAGAAGGCGAAGCACAGCAATTACCCGAGCCAACAAACCCAGGTAATTCAGAAGTTGTAACAGGAGGATCGCTTGTTATAAACGGCCTGGGATTTGGACATGGTGTGGGAATGCCTCAGGACAGCGCTATAGAAATGGCAAAACAGGGCTTTACATTTGATGATATCCTGAAGTATTATTATACGGGTATAGAAATCAGATAGGAGTTTTAAAAATATGCATATAACCGAGTTCGACTATAATTTGCCCGAGGCATTGATTGCACAAGAGCCGGCTGGCAAACGCGATTTATCGAGACTTATGGTGTTGCACCGCGCATCGGGGCTCATTGAACATAAACATTTTTACGATATTATAGAGTATCTGCAGGAAGGTGATTGCCTTGTTCTGAATAATTCAAAGGTTATCCCGGCAAGGCTTTTTGGTATGAAAAAGGAAACCGGCGCCAAAGTCGAATTCCTTCTGATAAAAACGCTTCCCGACGGACGCTGGGAAACTATGGTGCGTCCTGGAAAGCGAGTAAAAGAAGGCGATGTAATTTCATTTTCGGAGGACAAGCTTTTTCAAGCCGTAGTCGAAGGGTATGGAGACGAAGGCACGAGAATCGTACGTTTTGAATACGAGGGTATATTTTTTGAACGCCTTGAAGAAATAGGGAAGATGCCTTTACCGCCATATATTAAGCGCGAAAGCACACAAAAAGACAAAGATAGATATCAGACTGTATATTCTCTAATTGACGGTTCCGTCGCAGCACCTACGGCCGGACTACATTTTACCGAAGAGCTTTTAGAAAAAGCAAAGAAAAAAGGCGTGAAAATTGCCGAAGTCACTCTTCATGTAGGAATAGGAACGTTCAGACCTGTAAAGTGCGACATTATCGAAGAACATACAATGCACTTCGAGGAATATGAAATAACCAGCGAGTCAGCTCAAATTATAAATGAAACAAAGAGTACAGGCGGTAGAATAATATGTGTGGGAACAACATCTTGTAGGACCATAGAATCTGCAGCAGAACCGTATGAAGACGATTTTCGAGTAAAACCGGGCTTTGGAAGCACCGGCATTTTCATATATCCAGGATATGAATTTAAAATATTGGATAGCCTCATTACAAACTTCCATTTGCCGAAATCAACGCTTTTGATGCTTATTTCCGCATTATATAACAAGGAAGATATATTGAAGGCGTACAGCATCGCAATCGATGAAAAATATCGTTTTTTTAGCTATGGGGATGCAATGTTAATAATATAGAAGAAATAAGAAAGGAAATGTATGATTGATTACTCTAAAAAATGTAAATTGATTGTACAAAAGAGATGATATAATGGCGATTAAAAATGCTGTAACATATGAATTGGTAAAAAAGGACGATAGAACAAGCGCAAGGAGGGGCAGAATACACACTCCGCACGGAACGATAGAAACTCCGGTATTTATGCCTGTAGGAACTCAAGGTACGGTTAAAGCGATGAAGCCCGAGGATGTGGCAGGCATGGGAGCAGGAATCATATTAGGGAACACATACCATCTGTATTTGAGGCCGGGACATGAAATTGTAAGAGAAGCCGGAGGGCTTCACAAATTTATGAATTGGAACGGGGCTATCCTTACAGACAGTGGTGGCTTTCAAGTTTTTTCTCTTGGCGCTATGCGCAAGATCACAGAAGAAGGAGTGAGGTTCCAATCTCATATAGACGGATCTGCACATATGATTACACCGGAAAAATCAATGGAAATTCAGAATGCTTTGGGGTCTGATATAATGATGGCTTTCGACGAATGCACACCTTATCCTGCAGATAAGGAATATGCCAGAAAGTCTCTTGAGAGAACGACAAGATGGCTGAAAAGATGCAAAGAGTACCATAAAAACGTAGAAAATCAGTCGCTTTTCGGCATAATGCAGGGGGGCATGTATAAAGACCTCAGGAAGCAGAGTGCAGAGCAAATAGTAGAGCTTGATTTACCGGGGTACGCCATCGGAGGACTGTCTGTAGGTGAACCGAAAGAAATCATGATAGATGTACTAGATGATTGCGTTGACTATCTCCCAGCCGACAAGGCAAGATATTTAATGGGAGTAGGTTCCCCCGACTATATATTTGAAGGAGTAGAAAGAGGCGTAGATATGTTCGATTGTGTGCTTCCAACAAGAATTGGCAGGCATGGTCTGGCTATGACTTCAAAGGGCAGAGTAAATATAAAGAATCAAAAATACGAAAGAGATTGGGGACCGCTAGACGACGAGTGCGATTGCTATACATGCAGTAACTATTCAAAGGCATATCTTCGCCATCTCTTTAAGGCCGGAGAAATGTTATCGGCAACGCTTATGTCTCATCACAATCTTCATTTCCTGATAAATATAATGGGAAATATAAGAAAATCTATTGAAGAAGACAGATTCCCCGAATACAAAAAGAAATTTTACGATATGTACGGTAAGTTTTAGTGTATCAATCTGGGACGAGGTCTCGGGAAATAGGCATTTCGATCAAGTAAAAGCAAAGCAATCGGAGGGAAAATGGAAATTTGCAAGCATAAGGAAAACTGCGGGGGATGTATTTATCAAGGTATAGAGTATGAAGAACAGGTTACATTGAAGGGCATTGAAGTACTGAAACAAATGCAGGAAAAGGGTGTCGATCTTTCTGGAATAAAGAATCTTGAAAGCATTACGATGCAACCATATAATATTATTACTCCGGCCCTGGATGTTTACAGGTATAGAAATAAAATGGAGTATACGTTTGGAGACTTTGTTAAGGATGGCGAAATGACTCTAGGTATGCACCAAAAGGGCCGATTTATGTCTATTGTCACTGTTGATGAATGTCAGCTTGTCGATGAGGATTTCAACATCGTTTTAAGAGAAACGTTGCAATTTTGCAAGAAAAGAGGCTACGCCTTTTATAATAAAAAATCACACAATGGTCTCCTGCGCAACCTTATTGTAAGGAAAGGGGAGCGTACAAAGGAGCTTTTGATAAATATAGTTACATCTTCACAAGGTGAGTTTGATGCGCAAGGCTACTGTGAGACGTTAAAAGCCCTGCCTCTTGACAATTCAATAGTGGGAGTTCTCCAAACAATAAATGAAAATATAGCGGATGCTGTAAATTGCGACGAGCTGCGCGTTTTATACGGCAGAGATTATTATATGGAAAAAATAATGGGTCTTGAATTTGAAGTGAGTGCATTCTCGTTTTTTCAAACAA
>JAQWFH010000006.1 GCA_028704515.1 Eubacteriales bacterium | reverse complement strand
TGGAATAATGTCTTTGTAATCGCTGCAGTCAATGTTGTCTTGCCGTGGTCTACGTGGCCAATTGTACCGATATTGAGATGCGGTTTATTTCTTTCAAATTTTTGTTTTGCCATTTTTCTTTCCCTCCATAGCATCTTATTTGTTTCATATCAGGCCACGCCTGAAATTAAAAAAAATTGGAGCTGATGAGCAGACTCGAACTGCCGAACCTCTTCCTTACCAAGGAAGTGCTCTACCTGCTGAGCTACATCAGCCCATTGAAAATATTTTCAATTATTCGCATTAATACTACTATATTTAATTAACCGTGTCAACAAAATTAATCTTATTTATAACGCATATGTCCTGAGCAAATTTTACATTTACAAAGAAGTTCACCTGCACTTACGGTTTTTCAAAGAGAAAAGTGCATGCTCTTGGCCAAAAGCGAGTAGCAGCCTTACGTTATTGCTTGCCGAGCATCTATTTTCCGGCTATAAATCTAAAAATGATGTTATTTTTTTGCTTATGCGTTGCAAAGCATTATCTATGGATTTGGATGATTTCCCCATTTCCTTTGCAATTTTGAGATAATTTTTACCTTGCAAGTGCATGCGCCAAACCTCTTTCTCAAATTCGCTGAATATAGTAGAGGCGTTTATGAATATATTGCCTATGCTTTCCCGCATTATCGTAACTTCTTCGGGATTTTCAGCTTGAGGTGCTGTTACTGTCATTTCCAATGTTTCTTTATTGTTTCTTTCGTGTGTCGGCGAACTCAAGGACACCGATTGATTGAGCGGTGAGTGCTTTTTCCTAGTTGCACCTTGAACCGCTGTTATAATCTGTCTGCTAATGCATAGTTCGGCAAAAGTTTTAAAGGACGCATTTTTGTCAGGCCTGTAATCCCTTACAGCCTTAAATATACCTATCATCCCCTCCTGCACAACGTCTTCGCTATCCGCCCCCACAATAAAGAACATTCTGGCCTTACTTTTGACCATATGTCTATATCTTGATATTATTGCTTCTTGTGCGTTAATATCTCCGCCTTGCGCTTTTTCTACCAGCTCTTCATCCGGCATTGTTTCGTATTCGTTCATCCTGTGTCTCTCTGTCTTCTTACTTCATAAAGCATAACAGCAGCCGCATTGGAAGCGTTGAGTGAGTTTATTTTTCCTTTCATCGGTATTGATACTGTGAAGTCACATTTTTCTCCAATCAGCTTTCCTATTCCAAAGCCTTCAGAGCCTATAACGATTGCTATTGGTCCCTTCAAATCAGCATTGTAGTGTATATTATCTCCCATGTCGCATGCCGCAATCCATACGCCTCTCTCTTTTAGCTCATCTATGGTCTGCGCTATATTTGTTACCTTTACTACGGGAACATATTCAATTGCGCCAGCCGATGCTTTTGCTACCGTTTCGGTAAGCCCAACAGCGCGTCTTTTGGGGATTATTACTCCGTGTGCACCTGCCGCATCAGCCGTCCTCAGCACTGCTCCCAGGTTATGAGGGTCTTCTAACCCATCAAGGATTACGAAAAAAGGATCTTCACCGCGACTCTTAGCCGATTCAAACAAGTCTTCCATTTCGCCGTATTCATATGCCGAGACATATGCTACAACTCCTTGATGCGTTCCTACGCCTGCAGCTCTGTCAAGTATAATTTTATCCGCAAAGGTAATAGGAAGCTTTCTGTCCTTTGCAATACCTATAATCTTCTTTGCAGAGCCTTCCGCCCCTTTTCCTATCAGCAACTTTTCTATCAATCTTCCCGAGGCCAATGCCTCCAATACGGGATTTCTCCCTATTATTATGCTTTTATCCGGACTGGTGGCCGAGTTGTTTCGAATATCCTTGTCTCTTTTTCCTGTCATATAGTGCTCCTCACTCATCTCTTATATCTTGTAAATTTATATGTAAGCCCATTTTCACTTACAGGCTCACTTTCCCATATCAATTTGAGCTCCCCGCCTTCCGCAAGTTTATCAAGATTTGGAAAATGCTTATCAGCCGGTAGCACATGACAAATCTTCGTCACAAGAAACTCTTTACATTTTGGTAAAAACATATTGTATATGGTTTCACCACCGGCAACAATGACATCTCTTTCAAGATCAAGTCCTTCGTCTTCCTTCAGCTTGAGTAAAAGGGCTTCAATCTCATCCTGCGAATTACATATTATGACCCTAGATCCGTCTTTTGCTTCGGCAGGTGAATAATTATCATTTTTTGTAAGTATTATCGTAGTTCTTCCCGGCAGAGGCCTTCCTCCAGGTAGTGATTCCACAGTCTTTCTTCCCATTATCAATACTTTTCCCAGTGTGTTCTCCTTGAAGTATTTCAAATCCCCCGGGATATGTGCAAGTAGCTCGTTGTCTTTGCCTATTCCCCAGTTTTCATCTGCTGCGACTATACTCTTCATTGGCCCTTATCTCCCTCTCAGACTGCAATAGGAATGTTTTTTATCTGTTCATTCTTTTGGTAGTCGGTTATCTCGATATCGGCAACTGTAAAATCATAGAAGTTTTTTATTTCAGGATTCAGCTTGAACTTCGGTGCCGGATGCTGAGGTCTCTTTATTAATTCGCGAATGATTTCCACATGCCTGTCGTATATATGAGCATCTGCTATGACATGAACAAATTCTCCGGGCTCAAATCCGCTTACCTGCGCAAGCATATGTACGAGAATAGAATATTGTACAACATTCCAGTTGTTTGCTGCAAGTATATCCTGGGAACGTTGGTTAAGTATTGCATTGAGCTTATTGTCGGTCACATTGAACGTCATGCTATAAGCACATGGCTCAAGTCCCATTTCTGACAAATCGGAAAAGTTATATAAATTAGTCATTATTCTGCGTGAATATGGTGTATTCTTTAGTTGCCAAATAACGTTATCTACTTGGTCCATTGTGCCCTGTGCAAATTTGTATTCTTGCCCGAGTTGATATCCGTAAGCTTTGCCTATTGAACCGCTTTCATCTGCCCACTCATCCCATATTTTGCTGTTGAGTTCATTCACATTGTTTGATTTTTTCTGCCATATCCACAGAAGCTCGTCAACTGCCGATTTTATCGCTGTAGGCCGTAGGGTAAGTGCCGGAAATTCCTCTTGGAGGTTGTATCTGTTAACCACTGCAAAGCGCTTCAATGTATGAGCGGGAGTTCCGTCCGGCCATTTGGGTCTCACATTTTGCCCTTCTGAGGAAAAACCGTTCTCGATAATATCCTCGCACATTTCTACGAATATTTGATCCGCCTTACTCATTGCATTCACCCTTTTCTTTCGATATGATTTTTAAAGAAGCCTCTGCCAACAAATCAAGACGCTCCTTTTGGCTGTCCAAATACAGATATCCGACCAACGCCTCAAATGCCGTGGCCCATTTGTATGTAACGGGATCGGCATTCTTTGCTTTAGTCGCAATCTTTCTATTCCTCGCCCTCTTCACAAGGTCTCTTTCCTCCTCGGTTAGCACAAAAAACGTGGAATTTTCAGAGCTCTTCATCAATGCTTTTATTGCTTTTGCTTGTGCTTCAGCACACACAAACCCCACCGCTTTTCTGTGGAGAGCATCCACATTATTCGGACAATCGGATAAAACGTGCATTCTTGCATAAATTTCATAAACCGCGTCGCCTATATAGGCGAGCGCGGTGGTGTTGATTTGCTTTACATCCATAATTAGTCTTTTATAATCTGTACTCCCATCTGAGTATCCTTGAGCGAGTAGCCTCTCTCCTTGAGAATATCCCTTATTTCATCGGCCCTTGCAAAGTTCTTATCCTTTCGCGCTTGCTGTCTTTCTTCCGCAAGTGCTTTTATTTCGTCGCTTATAACATCTTCACTTTCAAACAGCAATCCCAGAACATTTGCAAGCATGACGAATTTTGCGAGTGCCGTCTCCGCAAATTCCTTAGTCGCGCCGTTCTTTATCTTGTTGTTTATGGCGGTTACCATTCCAAAAAGAGCTGTGATAGCGTCTGCAGTATTCAGGTCGTCTTCCATCTTCGCATCAAACTCTGCTTTGTACTGTTCAAGCTCCGCAATTGCGGCCTTTTCCTCATCATCCATCGGTTCATCTGTACCGTTTGCAATCAGATGCTCCAATCCTGATTTTGCATTTCTCAATCTCCCCAAGCTATTCTTTGCTTGCTCCATAAGCGAATCTGCAAAGTTAATAGGGTTTCTGTAGTGCCCCGCAAGCAGGAAGAAACGCATTACTTCTCCGTCGTAATCCTTTAATATATCTCTGACGGTAAAGAAGTTGCCCTTAGATTTGCTCATCTTCTCGTCATCTATAGTTATATATCCGTTGTGCATCCAATATTTTGCAAACTGAACTCCATTGCAGCATTCCGACTGTGCAATTTCATTTTCATGATGAGGGAATTGCAAATCTTGGCCTCCGGCGTGAAGGTCAATAGTCTCCCCAAGGTGCTTCTTTGCCATCGCGGAGCATTCAATATGCCACCCCGGTCTTCCCATGCCCCAAGGAGATTTCCAAGCTATTTCGTCTTCGCTTTTTCTGGCCTTCCAA
Source organism: Eubacteriales bacterium (assembly GCA_028704515.1). Lineage (GTDB taxonomy): Bacteria > Bacillota > Clostridia > Peptostreptococcales > Anaerovoracaceae > UBA1440. The sequence goes on along the minus strand of JAQWFH010000006.1, from coordinate 50,999 downwards.
AGCGCAAAATCCAAAGGATCTCTCTTTATGTCGTCAACTTCAATCCTCGATCCGGAGTCGAGGTCATCTATGTTTTGTCTTGAAAGCTTACCATAGCCCTTAAATTTTCTGGCGGAAAAATATACATCTCCGTTAGCCTCATAGGCAAAGCCCTTGTCTGTGAGCGTTTTTACAAAATCTATAATTTCATCCATGTGCTCTGATACTCTTGGGTGCACATCTGCCTTCTTTACATTTAAAGCACCTGCATCCTTAAAGTATTCTTCTATATACTTGTCGGCAACCTCCTTCGGGGTAATGCCCTCAACCTTTGCTCTGTTGATAATCTTATCGTCCACATCGGTAAAGTTTTGTATAAACTTTACGTTTTGCCCTTTGTATTCAAGGTATCTTCTTAGTGTGTCAAATACGACAAATGGCCTTGCGTTTCCTATATGAAAATAATTGTATACTGTTGGCCCGCAAACATAAATCTTAATCTGCTCTGGGTCTATAGGTATAAATTCTTCCTTATTTCTTGTTAATGTGTTATAAATCTTCATTTCTCTCACCTTCTCTTATTATTAAGATGCGCCACAGACATATATGCTTATCTTTAAATATTATACACTGTTTTCACTCGTCTTAACAGTACAAAAACAAATAAAACGGTATAATCGTAGCGATTTTACCGTTTTGATTTATTTCAATAATATTTTATAAATAGTTCACAGGATTTTTCTGAACGCCATTTACTAAAACCTCATAATGAAGTACATTACCCGTTGCATTGCCTGTGCTCCCGACAGTACCGAGAACTTGACCCTTTGCAACTGAGGTTCCCGACGATACACTTATTGAGTTGCAGTGTGCGTATTTAGTCTGTATACCGTTGCCGTGGTTTACAATAATCAGATTCCCGTAGCTACCTTTCCATCCGGCGAAGGTAACCGTCCCTGCATCCGATGCAACGAAAGCTGTCCCTTTAGACGCTCTGAGGTCTATTCCCTTATGAGAACGTCCTCCGCCCCTGCTTGCTCCATATGCGGATGAGATTTCCATGTGAGCGACCGGATTTTGAAGAGCTCCGGAGCCTACCGTAACAGGAATCGCCTTCGTGCCCTTAAGAGCCGTCTGCATTACCGGTTCGGCTATTACCTTCTCGGAAACAAGAACCCTGCTGGTTTCAATCCCGTTTCTCTTTGATATTTTTGCAACCGCTTCCTTGCTACCATTTACTCCTGCATTTTGAACCTTGGTTTGCCCCTTATACAGTGTATCTGAATTGGTGTAATTCGTGCTGTAAGGTATAACCTCTGCAGTTGTTACGACCTCTGTAGTCACAACATTTACAAGCGGTGTCTTCTGGTACAGATTCAGGGTTTCACCTATAGATAATTTCTCAAATTTACCCGGATTCATCTGTTCAAGCTCATAAACGGATACATTATTCTTAACAGCTATATCCCATAATGTATCTCCGCCCTGAACCGTGTATGTTAGCGGCGTTGATGTTCCGTTTAAAATGTATTTCACGGCTTCATCTACATCACAGATATACGTTTGTGCTTTAGCCTTACTTTTGGCTGCCGCAGCAGCTGTTACTATTTGCTTAGAAGTATAAGTTATCTCTTCTTCAAATCCATACTCCTCAATCGAGGCATTCTCTGAAACATATGCCTTTGCAATTCCACCTATTACAGCCTTAGCATCATCCTCAGTTGGTACATATAGGATTTCTTCACCGTTTATTGCTATTGCATATGCCTTTTCTTGAGCAATGGCCTTGTTCCTGTCAGTTTTGATATCGCTACCCGATCCCGATACAAGTACCGTTGCGGCGATAATAATTGCCGCGGCCGCCACACCGGAGCCCGCAATAATTAACTGCTTTTTTGAAAGAGCCCTCAATCTGCTCATAGCGTCGTTTAAAAGCAGCGCTATTTTTTCATTCATACTCAACCTCTCTCTTCTCAGTTGATGTTTGACATATTTCCCAACTGCCTTTAGGCGGTTATATTTGCCAAACAAATTCACAAGCTTATGTTACAGGAATATTACAGGATTGTCAAGCAAAGGGGATATTTTTCACATAACTTTCACATAAGAATTCGGTTTGAGCGTTGAAATTTCAACATTATCTAACATTGGTGTCTATTTGGTATCTATTTGCTCTCTATCGTGATTTTTTTTATTCTTTGATCGTCTTTTGGCTTATCGTTATAGCCGCAAGCAACACCGACGATACTGTCAGCAGCATCCATACCTTCAATAATTCTTCCAAATGCTGCATACTGTCCGTCAAGGTGTGGCGCGTCAGCCACCATTATAAAAAATTGTGAGCCTGCAGAATTTGGATCCATTGCACGAGCCATCGATAGTACTCCTCTCGTATGCGCCAAATCATTCTCAAAGCCGTTTGCCGCAAACTCGCCCTTGATGCTGTACCCGGGTCCTCCGGTTCCTACTCCCTGAGGGCAGCCGCCCTGTATCATAAATCCCGGAATTACTCTGTGAAAGATTAGGCCGTCATAAAAGCCTTCCTCTGCTAAAGAGATGAAATTCTTAACTGTTTCGGGAGCTTTATCCTCATAAAGTTCGCCTTTCATCACATCTCCGTTTTCCATTTCTATCTTAATTATATTCATATTGTCTGCATCCTTTCTTTATTTTATTCAAGAGCAGAGGATAGCGCCCGCCGCTCCCATTATAATCGTTATTGTTATTGGACTCATCTTGAATTTCCCCGCAAACAGAATCGTAAGCCCAAATATTCCTGCGGCTATAATATTTATGCCAGCCCCAGGCACCATAAGGGCAGCTTGCCCCAAAAATACAGCTGCGGAGGCTATAAGACCGACTGTCACAGGTCGTACTCCAATGAATATTCCTTTTATTATAGCGCTTTCTTTAAAATGCTCTATAAATCGCGAAACTATAATCATTAATGTGAAGGCTGGAAGCACAACCCCGAATGTCGCCGAAAAGGCCCCTAAGTATCCTGCCGTTTTAAACCCTACATATGTGGCTGCATTCACAGCAATTGGGCCAGGCGTTACTTGTGAAATTGCAACTAAATCCGCAAATTCCTGAGCTCCCATATATCCAAACTGCTGAATGTTTTGGAAAATAAGAGGGAGCATTGCATAGCCTCCTCCAAACCCAAACAAACCTATTTGGAAAAACATCAAGAAAAGAGATACATACAAAATCATTGCGTTTCACCTCTTCCCTTTACGGCTTGATAAATGCAACCCAAGACAGCGCCCGCTATTATAGCCCATACAGCCGTTATGTCGAATATTGCTATCGCGACAAAGCTTGCGACTGCAAGTACCCAAGGAAAGACACCCTTTAAAATTTGCTTGCCGAGTGAATATGACGCCACAACTATAAGTGCACACGAAGCCGCCTTTACTCCGGTAAGAGCACCATCTATATATCTGTTTTCTCCTATTGTGTCCAAAAATAATACGACAAGTATAATGATTATAAACGAAGGCAACACGACGCCCAAGGTTGCAAAGAATGCACCCCAAACACCTCTTTTCTTATTCCCTATATACGTGGCTGTATTTACCGCTATTACTCCGGGCATGGATTGAGCCAAAGCTATACAATCTGTCATTTCGTCTTCGGTGAGCCATTTATTATCGTCTACAACAGCCCTTTTTATAAGGGGTATCATAGCTAGCCCGCCTCCGATTGTAAACAATCCTATCTTGAAGAAAATGGTAAATAAATGAATAAGCTGTTTCATTGTCCTCTTTTTTCCGCATTTACAATTGCAATTGCCTCTATTAATGCATCCTTAACTTCCATTTCAACCTTATCCGCATCGCGCCTGAGCTTGTACTCTACGATTCCGTCAGTCGCTCCTCTTCCAACTGTAATCCTTACAGGTATACCCAAAAGATCGGCATCTTTAAACTTTACCCCGGGGCGTTCTTTTCTATCGTCTAGAATAGCCTCAACTCCCTCATCCGTAAGACCTGCATACAGCTCGTCCGCAACTCTCGCCTGTACTTCGTCATCTGGATTTACCAGAGTTATGATAACATGGTAAGGTGCAACGGACATCGGCCATATAATGCCTTTATCGTCGTGGTATTGTTCAACTATTGCCGCAAGGGTTCTCGTGACTCCTATACCGTAACAGCCCATTACTATAGGGCAATCCTTCATGTTCTCATCTTTATAGTATGCTCCCATAGATTCGGAATATTTAGTTCCAAGCATAAATACCTGACCAACTTCTATACCTCTTGTAAACTTAACAGGAGCTCCGCAATCCGGGCATGGATCGCCTTCCTTTATAAGCTTAATATCGCAGACGATATCACCTTTGTAATCTCTGTCGTAATTTACATTTTTGATATGATAGTTTTCCTCGCACGCACCGGCGCAAAGATTTCTTATACCTACAAGCTCGCTGTCGACAACAATTTTGCAGTCATGAAGTCCAATAGGTCCTGTAAATCCTCCCACGCAACCCGTTACGGCCTGCATGCGCCCTTCATCCGCAAACTCTATCGCATGCTCCGGTACTCCCAGCGCATTGATAAGCTTTGTCATGTTAAGCTCTCTATCGCCTCTTACGAACGCAGCTACATATTCATCCTTGCCATCTTGCATATGTGTAACGAAGAGAAGAGCTTTCATCGTTTGCATTGTATCCAAGCCAAGGTATTTCGCAACATCTTCGATTGTCTTTGTTCCCGGCGTATATACCTTCTCCGGCTCTAGCATTTGAGCGTCCGAAGCTGCGGCATCCACGCATTCCGCACGCTCGGTCGTAGCGGCCATATCACAATTATCACAGTATGCGATTTCGGATTCCCCAACCGTCGAAAGTGCCGTAAACTCATGCGATTTGCTTCCGCCGATTGCTCCGTTATCCGCTTCTACCGGACGGAACTCAAGGCCACAGCGCGTGAATATCTTCCCATATGCATCATACATCTCCATATAGCTCTTTTCCAGGCCCTCATCATTCTTATCAAACGAATATGCATCCTTCATGATGAACTCTCTTGTTCTGAGAAGGCCGAAGCGAGGGCGCGCCTCATCCCTATATTTTGTCTGTATCTGATATAAGTTTATCGGTAGTTGTCTGTATGAATTTATATCATTCCTTACAATATCCGTAAATATCTCTTCGTGCGTGGGTCCCAGGCAAAATTCTCTGCCGTGCCTGTCTTTAAGTCTCCACAGTTCCGGCCCGTATCCGTACCAGCGTCCTGATTCCTGCCAAAGCTCTGCCGGCTGAACGGCAGACATGTGAATTTCTTGGCCACCCTTTGCGTCTATTTCTTCTCTGATTATTTCCTCTATTTTTCTCAGGCTTCTTTGCCCAAAAGGCATAAATCCATAAATACCGGATGCAAGCTTGCGTATCATACCGGCGCGCACAAGTAAAATATGGCTTGAGATTTCAGCTTCGGCAGGGGTTTGCCTAAGCGTTTTGAAATATTTGTTTGAAAGTCTCATATCTTTGTATATCTCCTTTATAATTTAAACTTAATATATTGTTGTTATCAAGCAAACGGATTCGGCCGCTATACCTTCCTCTTGTCCGACAAAGCCCAGTTTCTCGGTAGTCGTGGCTTTGATGCTGATACAGTCCTTGTCTATTCCAAGTATCTCTGACAGATTGCTACGCATTGCATCTATGTGAGATGCTAGCTTTGGCTCCTGTGCAATTACGGTAGAATCTATATTAGTTATTGCATATCCTGCGACCATTAGAAGCTCTCTAGTTTTTTTTAGTAGCTCACAGCTCGATATATCTTTGTATTGGGGATCGCTATCCGGAAAATGACTGCCTATATCCCCAAGAGCCGCCGCACCCAGTAACGAATCCATAACAGCATGAATCAGGACATCCGCATCTGAATGCCCTTGAAGACCCATATGATGTGCAATCTTGATGCCCCCTAAAATAAGAGGCCTGCCCGCTACGAGACGATGTACGTCATAGCCTTTTCCTATCCTTTGCATTGGCGGACAATCCTCCGGTGTCGTTATTTTTATATTGGCGTAAGCACCCTTTGATAGCGCCACAGGTAAGCCCAGTCTTTCAACGAGACCCCCGTCATCGCTCCCATAATGTTTCTCGCCCGCAGCCTTTTCGTGCGCCCTCATTATTATGTTTTTTTCAAATGTCTGGGGCGTCTGAATTATATTTAGATTTTCTCTTTCGAGTGTCATTCCACCGCTTCGAATTGTATCTTTAACAGGTATCGCAGCTACAGCTGCACCCGTCTCAACCGCCTTTATTATAGAATCGCAGATAATCTCGTCTGTAACATATGGACGAGCGGCATCGTGAATCATAACGTAGTCAAAGGCTTCCCTCAGATTAAGCTCTCTCAGCCCGTTTGCTACTGAATCCTGCCTTTCCTTGCCTCCGTCAACTATCGCCGTAATCTTCGTAATATCCGATAATATTTCTCGACACATATCCGCGTATTCCGGAGATGTCGTTATCAGGATACTATCGACCCATTCATTATTTTCAAAAGCCAGTACTGCTTTTTTTATAATAGGCGTCCCCTTTATTTTCATGTATTGCTTTGGGACTGAGGCTTTCATCCTTTGCCCCGCACCGCCTGCTGTAACGATGGCGCATATGCGTTTGCCTTTATACATATATTCCTCCGCAAAAGTTTACTTTTTTATCCTTGCGAAAATCATCCTTCCTGCAGAAGTCTGAAGCACACTCGTAACCATAACCTCTACAGTCTGCCCTATGTTCTTTCTTCCGTCTTCTACGACAATCATTGTTCCGTCGTCAAGATATGAAACAGCTTGGTTTGATTCCTTCCCCTCTTTTACAAGGAACAGCGTCATATCTTCCCCCGGAAGAACCACCGGCTTCAAAGTATTTGCGAGTTCATTGACGTTGAGCACGTCAACGCCCTTTATTTGGGCAACCTTGTTTAGGTTGAAGTCATTCGTTATTACCTTCGCGTTCAGCATTTGCGCAAGCTTAAGCAGCTTTACATCTACCTCTGGGATTTCTTCCAGAGATTTTTCCTGCGATGTGTTGTAAATTTCTATGCCGTAATCGTTTTGAATTTTATTCAATATATCCAGACCTCGCCTTCCGCGTTGTCTCTTGAGCGCATCTGAGGAATCTGCTATATGTCTTAATTCCACAAGCACAAATTCCGGGATAATAATCTTCCCTTCTATAAATCCCGTCTTCATTATATCGGAAATCCTTCCGTCTATTATAACGGATGTGTCGAATATCTTTGCTCCGGCATCATGTGGCTTGCCTTTTTTACCACCCGACGACTGCACCCTCCTGCTTGCAAGGAAAGTATTTAAAACCTCTGCACCTTTTCTTGTGGCGACAACGATGCCGAGATATCCCATAAAAATATATGTGATAATCGTCATTAATACTGTCAGCCAGGTTATTTGAAAGGTCTCGTAAATATTCGTCAAAAGATATGCAACTATGAGCCCGCTTATCAAGCCCACCGTTCCCGTTATCAGCTCGTTTGTCGAAACACCTCTTAGCTCCGACTCTATATTTGCCGCAGCTTTTTTACTTTGCTTTCCTACTGTTGGTGCGAGCCAAGAAAAAATAATACCAAAAATAATTGCGAACATCAATCCTAATACTGAAACCTGAATATCTGTTAGATGGTCTGATATTTCTACAGTCCCGCGTATCTCTATTAGGGTTTGAAGAAGATTAAAAAAACCGTACCCGGCAATCGCACCCGCCAAAAACAAAGCCCATTTTAAAAGCTTTTTTATCACGTTTTCACCTCCTTCCCCAAAAAATAAAAATACAAATGCCTAAACAAAAAATTCGAGGCGAATTTAATTAAACCGCCTCGTTCACCAGTTCAGTCATTTGCTCCTTGTCCTCACCGCTTGCAAGTATCATCTCACTGATTAAAATCTGTTTCGCATTTGTCAACAGCTTTTTCTCTCCCGTAGAAAGCTTCTTTTGTCTGTCTTGCCTCATCAGGTTTCTTACAACCTCGGCAACTTCGAAGATATCCCCGGTCTTGAGCTTCTCCATATTCTCGCGGCATCGCCTATTCCAGTTGGAAGGCATCTCAGTTGTCTGTCCTTTCAAGACTTCCAACACCTGACTAACAATACTGGCTCCACCAATATGTCTTATCCCAACTTCATCGCAATTACCTACAGGGACCATTATTTTCATATCCCCGCAAGGCATCGACAGAATATAATACTCATGCGTTGCGCCGAGTATCTTCTTTTCCTCAATACCTGTTATAATTCCTGCTCCATGCATCGGATACACTATTTTATCACCGATGGAAAACATTTTATACACCTCCGGTTCCTATACTTACAGTATACCCCACTGAAGTGCTAAATGTCAAGTTATGAATTTACTATGATATCACAGCATCATTTTCATGTCAACAAAAATTTTTACAAATACTGTCTCAGCAGCAAAAGCGTTATAAATACAACCGAATGTTCGAGCGGACGATTTCCGCCTTACATGCATAACACGAATTTATTTGCGCTACGCGGAACATATTATACCACAAAAATTACTTGCAATATAGGGGTAATTATGATTATATTTTATATGTATATATTTTTTTGTTAATTCACATTTGTTTTGTAAAATCGGAGGAATACGATGGATTATAATAAATTAGCCGAGCTTTTGTTTCCTGATATAAAGGAAAACCCTGCGGGGTATGAAAATCAGTTCCCTGCAAGAAGGCTTCCGGAGACCGCTAAAGTAACCAGACTTGGCCCAAGCCCGACAGGATTCATACACCTCGGTAATCTTTACGGGGCTTTTGTAAGCGAAAGGCTCGCACATCAATCGAACGGTATATTTTATCTTAGAATAGAGGATACGGACGACAAGAGGTATGTCGAGGGCTCCGTTAAAATTATTATTGATTCACTATCATTTTTTGGTATCAACTTCGATGAGGGTGTAACGGAATCCGGAGATAGAGGGGCCTACGGTCCGTATTCGCAGTCAGAAAGAGTCGAAATATATCAATGCTTTGCAAAGGAGCTCGTCAAACAAGGGTATGCCTATCCTTGCTTTATGACTTCCGATGAGATTGAAAAGATTAGAGCTGAGCAGGAGGCAAACAAGCAAAACCCGGGCATATATGGAAAATATGCGCTCTGCAGGGATTTCTCCCTTGAGGAAATAAAGCGTAACATCGATGCGGGCCTTAGCTATGTACTAAGGCTGAAATCAAGCGGCTCCACCGATATCCCCGTTCAGGATATGCGCCATGTTTCTGTTGACGACGCTATACGCGGAACATTGACTATGCCTGAAAACAATCAAGATATAGTTATCTTGAAAGCAAACGGCATTCCAACATATCATTTTGCACATGTAATCGATGATCACCTCATGAGAACGACTCATGTCGTAAGGGGCGCGGAATGGCTTCCTTCCCTCCCTATCCACATAGAGCTTTTTGAAAAAACGGGCTTCGATATGCCAATATACTGTCATACAGGGCAGCTCATGAAGATTGATGAGGAGACAGGCCAGAAACGAAAGCTTTCTAAGCGTCACGATCCCGAGCTTTCTCTAGACTATTACAGGAGCGAAGGTTATCATCCCGCAGCTATGCGCGAATATATGCTTACACTTTTGAATTCGAACTTCGAAGAGTGGCACGCTGATAACCCCGATGCGGATATTGACGAGTTTAGTTTCACAACAGAAAAGATGTCTACATCAGGTGCCCTGTTTGACCTTAATAAATTAAACGATGTAAGTAAGGATGTCCTTGTAAAGATATCTGCACAAGATCTATGCAAATTCATGATAGATTGGTGCCGCGAATTTGCACCGGAACGCCTTTCGCTCTTTGAAGGCAATGAGCAGTATTGGGAACGCATTCTCGATCTGGGAAGGACAGGAGATAAGCCTAGAAAGGATTTGATTTGTGCTAAGCAGATATTTTCGTTCATAAGCTATTTCTTCGATGATTATTTTGAAGTACAAGACAAATTCCCGGAAAACGTTCCTGCGGAGGACATAAAGCCGATTTTATCATCATATTTGGAATCATACGATCACAACGACGACCAAAGTACATGGTTTTCCAAAATAAGGGCGATTGCAGAGAAGCTCAATTACGCAGCAAAGCCGAAAGACTTTAAGAAAAACCCCGATTTATATAAAGGCCATGTCGGCGACGTAAGTACCGTCATAAGAATCGCACTTATGGGAAGGGCTCAATCGCCTGATGTATGGGAAATACAGCAAATTCTCGGCGATCAGAGGACAAGATCCCGCATTTCAGCTATGATATAAGCTTTCATTAACAATGAAAAGGCACGGTGCCGCTCTTGGCTCCGTGCCTCTTTCTTACTTATGTTTGCTATTTTTAGTTGTAACAGTTGCAGAAGATGATTACCAAGAGTAAGAAGAAAAATAATAAACTGGTATCAACACCTTCACCGCTAAAAAGTCCACATCCGTTTGACATAATTTTTCACCTGCTTCTTAAAAAGATTTTTAATAATTTGTAATATATCCTATGCAGCAGATCAAAAATTGGTGCTCTAATTTGTGTTTTTTAACGCATTGCTTCGCTCTTTTCTACATTGCGCTTATACTTCCCAGCTGTTTAAGTACTTTTCCTGCTCACTTGTAAGCGTGTCAATCTCGATATTCCAGGCTTCAAGCTTTCTTTTAGCTATAATCGAATCTATTTCTTCGGACACATCTATTACTATATTTGAAAGCTTTTGGCGATTTTCTTTTATATATATGGCCGACAGCGCCTGCACAGCAAAGCTTAGGTCCATTATCTCTGCCGGATGTCCGTCACCTGCCGCAATATTTACAAGCTTACCTTGTGCTATAACATTTATCCATTTCCCGTTTGAAAGCCTATACCCCAGGATGTTTTTTCTCTTTTCTTTAATTTCGACAGCAAGATCTTGAAGCCCCGCTATATCGATTTCAACATTGAAATGTCCGGCGTTACTGAGTATCGCACCATCCTTCATTTTCTTTATATGCTCTGTATCTATTGTGTCGATGCAACCTGTTGCTGTAACAAAAAAATCTCCAAGCGGTGCGGCCTGCATCATGGTCATTACTGAAAATCCATCCATCTTGGCTTCCATCGCCTTTACATGATCAATTTCCGTCACTATGACTTGTGCCCCAAGCGCGGCGGCTCTCATGGCTATGCCTCTCGAGCACCAACCGTAGCCCGCAACCACGACAGTTTTTCCGGCTATAATTAAGTTGGTATTTGACATTATTGCCGTCCATACCGATTGCCCTGTACCATAACGGTTATCAAAAAGGTGCTTGCACTTCGCATCATTTACCGCTACCATCGGGAATTTCAAGACACCCTGACGTTCCATCGCTTTTAGACGAATAACGCCTGTCGTTGTCTCCTCGCAGCCTCCCCACATCTCCTCTGCCAGATCCGGTCTCTTGCTGTGAAGCATGCTTGCAAGGTCTCCGCCATCATCTATTATAATATTTGGCTTACAAGCCAGCGACATCTCAATATGACGTTCATATTCCTCATCTGTCGCCGCATGGTATGCAAATACATTTAACCCGGATTCCACGAGTGCTGCCGCCACATCATCCTGTGTCGATAATACATTGCTACCGGTGACATGCATTTCGGCTCCTCCCGCCGAAAATACCTTGCAGAGATAAGCAGTCTTTGCTTCAAGATGGACGGACAAAGCAATCTTAACCCCGGCAAACGGCTTCGTTTTTTCAAATTCTTTTTTTATCGATGACAAAAGCGGCATATTGGCTTCGACCCATTCTATCTTTTGTTGCCCCTGTGCGGCCAATGTCAAGTCTCTTACTTCATATTTTTGCATTTTATATTTTCTCCGTGTTAAATACTGTATCAATTTATCTTATATGGCCGGCTCCTTATTTTCAGACGCCCCTGTGCTGATTATCCCCTCCACAAAAGGTTGAGATATATCTATGTGTCCCATAAGCGTCTCCGCTTCTTTACCGTCGATGAGCAAGCGAACATTTTTCACTTCACTGAAGCTATCGGTCAGCGTCTCAACTATCTGAGTTATAACAAGCGTTTCCTGCAAAGAACCTCCCGACAAATTTTCTCCTTTAAAATCCACATATACCGTCGACTCTTCGAGATATATATCATTGAATTTTATATTTTCACTCACCGTGGTTTTTAGCTTTAGATTCCCGAAATTCTCAGGCATGTACTCCTCTCTAAGCAGCTCTATGACCTCTTCATACTTATCTTCCTCGGCACAATCAAGCTCTACGTTCGCAGTTAACAGTACCACAATTCCCGCTTCCTCGTTACCTGTCTCTATATAATCTTGATTGATAAATGCTCTTGTAACTGTGCATTCTCCGACTGTATTATCATCTGCGCATGCTGAAAATGAGAATATAAGCATCAGGCATAATATCAACACCGGTATTTTTCTTTTCATTCGTCTCCTCCTTAAAAATCCCAACTACTCTACGGTTACACTCTTAGCCAAATTTTTTGGCTTATCTATATCGCAGCCTCTCTCCTTTGCTATATAGTAAGCGAGAAGCTGGAGTGGTATAACCGAAAGCAAAGGTGTCAACTCATCTCTGCATTCCGGTATGTATATGACCTTATCTGCTTGCATTTCAATTTCCTTGTTGTTTTCAGTTGCCATACCTATTACATAAGCACCGCGAGCCTTAACCTCCTGTATATTTGAAAGCATTTTTTCATACAGCTTATCCTGAGTGGCTAAAGCAATTACAACGATGTCCTTTTCTATCAAGGCTATTGTCCCGTGTTTAAGCTCCCCTGCAGCAATTGCAAACGAATTTATATATGATATTTCCTTGAGCTTCAAAGAGCCTTCGTAGGAAACCCCTGCATCAGGACCCCTGCCAATAAAAAATATCTGTTCATTTTTGTAGAGATCTCTCGCAAGTGAGGCAAGCATACTCTCGAGCTGAAGCACTTTTTTCGCCTTGTCCGGTATTTCCTTGAGATCCTCCATGAAGCTTTCGTAATATTCCTTGTCAATAGTGCCCTTTGTTATGCCCATGTAAAGAGCTATTATATACATTGACATCAGTTGTGTTGTGTAAGCCTTAGTTGATGCCACCGCAATTTCCGGGCCGGCCCATGTGTAGAAGACATCGTCCGACTCTCTGGCTACAGAACTTCCAACTACATTTACAACAGAAATAATCCTTGCGCCCTTCCTTTTGGCTTCGCGCAAAGCTTCAAGTGTATCAGAGGTTTCCCCCGACTGTGATATGGCTATAAACAACGTTTTATCGTCTACAAAAGGATCCCTGTATCTGAACTCGGATGCCACCTCTACTTCTACTGCAATCTGTGCCATTTTTTCAATTGCAAATTTTCCTACTAAACCAGCATGATAGGCGGTACCACAGGCAACGATGTATATTCTGTTGAAATTTTCAAGTTGCTCTTTCGTGAGACATATTCCGTCCAGGTTTATCATCCCATTATCATCTATTCTTCTTCGGAGAGTTTCGTAAAGCCCTTTAGGCTGTTCGTGAATCTCCTTTAGCATGAAATGTTTGTAGCCATTCTTTTCAGCCGACTCCGCATCCCATGTCACATGGAATATGTCGCGATGTACCTCGTTCCTATCTATGTCGTATATCTTTATGTCATCCTTTGTTACTATGACCATTTCGTTATTTTCTATCAGGTATATTTCCTTTACATACCTAAGAATGGCGGGAATATCAGACGCGATAAAATTACAGCCTCTTCCGATTCCGGCTATAAGCGGTGCATTTCGCCTAAATGCCACTATTTTTTCGGGATCGTCTTGGCATACGGCTGCGATTGCATAAGCCCCTCTCATCCTCTGTAACGCCTTGAAAACGGCATCCTCCAGGTTGCCGTCGTAATAAATACTTATTAAGTGTACGATTACCTCCGTATCCACCTCTGATCTGAATTCAATGCCGTGCTCTTCAATAAGCCATTGCCTGAGCTCAACATAGTTTTCCAGTATACCGTTGTGCACTACAGCTATAGAGCCATCCTTGTTTGTATGAGGATGAGAATTTATATCAGAAGGTGCGCCATGTGTAGCCCATCTCGTATGTCCGATACCCATCTTTGAATTTAACGATTCATCCTTTATCATTTCCTCAAGGTTTGCAATTCTTCCTGCGCGCTTCCTTACTTCAAGCTTTCCATTAGATATAAGCGCAATCCCCGACGAATCGTACCCTCTATACTCGAGCCTTTTAAGCCCGTCAATTATAATTTCTTTGGCATTCCCCGATTGACCCGCATAACCTACTATTCCGCACATGTTCTTCCCTCTTCCCTTTTAACTGAATTTTTTTTCTAACAGTGCCGCAAGCTTGTTCGCCAGATTATCTATCCTTTGAATATCGCGGCCCTCTATCATAACTCTGACAAGCGGTTCCGTCCCCGATGGCCTTATTAAAACCCTTCCTTCTCCAGCCATTATTTCTTCAACCTCGGCTATCGCTGACACAATTTCGGGGTCTTGCGCATACTTCTTTTTATTTTCATTTTTAATCGAAGCATTCTTTAATACCTGTGGGTATATAGCTATTTCATCGGAAAGCTCACTAGGTTTCTTTCCTGATTTAATTATAGCCCTCAACAGCTGTATTGATGAAAGTATGCCGTCACCGGTAGTCGTTCTGTTTAAAAATATGATGTGGCCTGACTGCTCTCCTCCAATGACGCAGCCTGTATTAAGCATCCTTTCCAATACATATCTGTCCCCAACAGTAGTAACGTCAACAGTTATACCCATGCTTTTCATGTATTTATGTAGTCCCAGATTACTCATCACTGTAGCTGTAACGCAACCACCTGTGAGTTCGCCTTCTTCCTTGAGCCTGTTTGCACATATGCAAATTGTCTTGTCGCCGTCAATAATTCTGCCCTTTTCATCTATCGAAATCAATCTGTCGGCATCCCCGTCATAAGCGAATCCTATATCTGCACCAATTTCCGCGACAAGCGCTTGAATCTTTTCCGGGTGGGTAGAGCCGCATTTGTCATTTATATTTTGCCCGTCGGGATTGTCGAATATCGACACGACATCGGCCCCGAGCTCTTGATATACTTTCTTGGCCGCTTTGTATGCTGCTCCGTTTGCGCAATCAAGTGCAATCTTCAAGCCATCAAAACGAATATCTGTAGTTTGCTTTAAAAAGTCCACATACAGGTTCAGCGCGTTTTCCTCGCCCTCAAGGCATCTGCCCAATTTCTCGCCCGTGACGTGGCTGTTCACATCTATGTCATCGCGTATGATATCCTCAATCTGATCTTCAATGCTGTCATCGAGCTTAAAGCCCTCGCCATTGAAAAATTTTATGCCGTTATATTCAAATGGGTTGTGGGATGCAGATATGACAACACCTGCATCGGCCCTAAAATACTTTACAAGGTGTGCTACGGCAGGCGTCGGCAATACGCCTATTTTTATAACATTGCCCCCCATGGAAAGAACCCCTGCTGCCAAGGCATTTTCAAGCATATCGCCAGATACTCTTGTATCCTTTCCGATAAGAACAGTCGGTCTTTCATTTTCTTTTTTCAAGACATACGCTCCGGCCTTACCAAGTTTGAAAGCCAGTTCTACCGTCAACTCTGAGTTTGCTATGCCTCTTATTCCATCAGTACCGAACAATCTGCTCATTGTTAATCTCCTTCTGTATATTAAATTGTTGTGATCGTGCGCAAATCTGTCGCGCGCTGTTGCAATTCTGCTTAATTTTGTTCATTTATAGTAATATATATTTCTTTTGGATTTATCTCAACACTGTCATAATTTTCGCTATATTGTATTTTGATAGGTAACAAATGTATTCCGGGCTCAAGGTTCTGCGCATCGACAGTCAATTTAAATTTATCCTTTGTGAGGGCATTAATTAATGACGTCCTCCCGACCGCGGTTACCGTAACCTCAGATGTATTTACATGAGCGCTATAGTCCTGCGTAACATTGCTTATACTTACTTCGCTTCCCATCAATGCGACACTGCCGCTTAATTTGCCTCTTATTTCGACAAGAACGTGTATATCTTCAGACGCTTTCGCAAGCTCAACTCCTTCAGGCAGATCTATATTAACTGGGATTTTTGTCATAACCGATATGCCGCCAATGTCTACAGTTCGAGCCTTCAAAGATGATATTCCGTTTATCTTCGATTTTTCACCTTTTATAACAACCTTATCGGGAACCGTCAATTTGCTCAATGCAAACGAACTGTCGACGTTGCCTGTCACAGGCACTTCCAAAGGTACCTCCTTTGTGGAATAAATACGAGCCGTCACTTTGATAGATTTTGCCGAAAGCTTTACATTATCTATAGTGTTACCGTCTTTATCCACAGCCAGCGACTTGAGCGTTATAGTTCTTTCGTTTGTCGTAACCTCATCTGCAGGTATCTGAACAAGTACACGTTCGACCTTATCAACTATACTCTTGGCGCCCCTGACGGTAACCTCATTAGGCTCAACCTTTATTGCACCAACCTCATTACCTGCGGGGATTTGGCCCAAAACCTCAACCTCTATTTCTTGGTATTTAGATACGAGCTCTTCTATATTAACACTTATCTTTGGGCTTGCTGTTCCGACATACTCAATATTGGCAGGAACAGTAATGCTAACATAAACCGTATTTTCACCGGCACCGTAACCGTATAAATCAGCCTCTGCAATTATATCGTTCTTATTTATTCTGCTTATTTCCGATTTTTTTCCCTCTATCTTGACATCTATACGGAAGTCGTCTTCATTTGTCATAATCAGACTCTTTTTAGTAAGGCTGTCAACGTTCAATAATTTGATGGGAACATTTTTTACCATTGTGGATTCGATTGGGTTATTTATCACCACTACAAATGCCCACAGTATAATAGACGCCGTTATAGATATTATCAGCATGCTTTTTTTACTTCGGAGCATCTTTTTTCCTCCCCCATAACGGTTTTATTTTAGAGAATCTTCTGTCAACATCGCTTTCCAAATACGTTGAAAATAACGTTTTTTCTACCGTCTTGACATCTAAGAAGCGAGATAGCTTACCATCTATAGCCATAGATATTATACCTGTTTCCTCCGATACAACTATTGCAATGGCATCTGAGATTTCCGTTATGCCGATTCCTGCACGGTGCCTCGTCCCGAGTTCCTTGTTTATATTCTTGTTCTGTGTAAGCGGTAAAACGCAGCCCGCCGCAACGAGCCTATCGCCTCGGACTATAACCGCACCGTCATGCAGTGGGGCCCCCTCATAAAAGACATTACCCAGAAGCTCTGATGAGACCTCAGCGTCTACCGTTGTTCCGGTTTCAATAATATCGTTAAGAGCAGTCTCTCTTTCTATTATTATAAGTGCTCCTATCCTGTTTGCGGAGAAATTCTCTACCGCTCTTGCAAATTCGTTGATGAGGTGCTTTGCTCTTTCTTTATCGAGATCCATAAAGTTGCTCGGCATAATTTTGCTTCGCCCTATATACTCTAAAGCTCTCCTAAGTTCGGGCTGGAATAAGATTACTAAGGCAATAACACCTATCTGCAACGTACCAAGTAATATCCAATTGAGCGTATACAAGTTGAGTACGCTCGACAAAAAAGTCATCAAACCCAAAACAAACAGTCCTTTAACCAACTGCTCCGCTCGTGTTTCCTTTATAAATTCCAACACTTTATAAATAACAAAGGCAACGATGATTATATCAATAATATCAGTAAAGCCTATGCTCAGAAGAAGGCTGGAAAAGAAATCCGAAATAATCTCTCTCATTAAAACTCCCCTTAAATCAGTTATACTCCATTTTACCAAAAAAGATATGTAACATTCAATAGAAATATTAAGAAATCATAAATAAAAACGCCCCTATACGGATAGGGGCGTTAGTCTATCGTTCTGTTTGCTATGTTTAAGCAAAATTAATACGATGTTTCAAGAAGTCCGTAATTGCTGTTTTTCCTCTTATAGACAACATTTACTGTGTCTGTCTCCATATTCATAAATATAAAAAATGTATGTTGAAGAAGTTCCATTTGGATAATCGCTTCGTCGACCGTCATTGGTGAAAGGTCGAATTTCTTTGTCTTGACTATTTTGAGTTCTTCTTCTTCTACATCCGGAACGGCATCAAACTTAAATGCTTTGTTTCCTTTGTGCTTTTTTACAAGTCTTTTCTTAAAACGCGACATTTGGGAGGAAAGCTTATCTACAACCTTGTCTATGCCCTCGTACGCTTCGCTTGTAAGTTCCTCGGCTCTGAAAATAATACCCTTAGCATTAATCGTGACCTCGATCTTTTTGAGTCCTCCTTCTTGAGTCAGCATTACATTTGCAGTAATGTCATCAGAAAAGTATTTTCCTAACTTTTCAATCTTCTTCTCAATGACAGCCTTTAGGTTATCGCTGACATTTAGGTTCTTAGTAACAATGTTGACTCTCATAATGCGAACCTCCTTTTCGTACAGATGTTTTTCTGTACAATATATTTATTTATAATATTATACCACGAAAAAGGTATCTATAAAAGTATAAAGTAATAAAAAAGAGTATATTCCGTTTGACCTGGTCTTTGACCCCACACTTGCCTGTTTCCGGTTTCCGGAGGACTTACATCTAAACTGCGCCATGATCACTGTCCGCCCTGCGGGCAGCTTACGTGGGTCCCTTTGTCCGCAGCTGACATGGACTTTCAACCACAAACCCGGAATACACTCAATTTTCAATTGTTATATCGGCACCAGCTGCAACAGATGCAAAGTAAACTCGCCTAGCGCCCGCTTCGCACATAGTCAAAGCACACGCATCTGCCGTGCTGCCTGTCGTAAATATATCATCTATCAACAGAATGCTGCCACCTTTAATCATTTTACTAAATCGCGGTGAAATAGTAAAGACATTTTGCAAATTCTCCTCGCGCTCAGATATTGTCAAATCGCTCATCGGCTTTGTATCCTTATTTCGGCGAAGAGCCTGTATACAGGGTAGCTTCATCCTCCGAGCAACTTCCTTCGCAATTATTTCAGCTTGATTGTATCCTCTCTTTGCCTTTCTTTTCCTGGACAAGGGAACCGGCACAACGCATTCGATTTCAAGTTGTTCAGGGATGAGCCTGTCATAAAGAAGTTCCCCCAATTTTTTCCCGATATAAGGCTTATCACCGTATTTGAGTGCTAAGATTGGCGCCTTTTCTTTGCTGCCATATACCAGACAGCAATATCCTTTATAAAAAGCTCTATGCTTACCGGAACAATCGTGACAAAGGTCATGGATATTATTTTTTGCAAGGAGCTTGCCGCATTTCGAACACGTCCTTCCGAGTACAAATCTATATTCGGAAATACACATGTCGCAAAGCGCATAAGGCCTGCTTCTGTCAATGATTGCACCACATCCTATACAATAAATGTTTGAAGGGAATAATGCTTCGATTATCTCTGTTAATATGTTCATCTATACCTATATCTCCGGAGCATCATATCTGTACCGTGAGCTTTTCTGCAAGCCCTGAATATCTCATTCTCGTGCTGTTATTGTCAACCATATCCTTTAAGCGGTCCTCACTGCCGACAATTACTACTGATTTCTTTCCCCTCGTTACCGCCGTATACAAAAGATTTCGAACAGCAAGCATAGGAGGGAACCATGAGGAAGGCATGATTATTATTGGGAATTCACTTCCTTGGCTTTTATGAATAGTCATAGCATAAGCAAGCTCTAATTCATCAAAATTCGTCGCATCATAGCTTGCAAACTTGTCGTCATCAAACACTACTACAATCTTCCCGGCATCATTGTCAACCTTATGTATGAAGCCGATATCACCGTTAAAAACGCCTTCTCCTTTTGTAAAATCGGATGAACGCTGCCATTCCATATTGTAATTGTTTCTCACCTGCATTACCTTATCCCCTTCGCGAAATATTTTTTCTCCGAATTTCTTCTCGGACACGCTTGGCTTCGGCGGGTTAAGTAGGCTTTGGAGCTCTTGATTGAGGCTTATGCTTCCCAAAATGCCTTTTTTTACAGGAGTCAACACCTGTATGTCCGAGATAGGGTTGCAATCCTTATAATAGCCAGGCAATCTTCTAACATACAGATCCTTTATTGCTAAGAGGATTTCCTTGTCTCCATTCTTTCTTACAAGGAAAAAATCTCCGTCTCTCTCGTTGTAATCGGGATATTCTCCCTTGTTTATTTTATGAGAATTAACTATTATTAAGCTTTCCTGTGCCTGTCTGAAAATTTCCGTAAGCTTTACACAGTATATTGATTCACTTTCTATAATATCTCTAAGGACATTGCCCGCTCCAACAGACGGCAGCTGGTCGGAATCGCCAACAATTATTAGCCTCGTCCCGGGCTTTATCGCAGAAAGCAAGCTTTTCATAAGTATCAAATCTACCATAGATGCTTCGTCGATAATTACGGCATCGTACTCAAGCGGATTTTCTTCAGTCTTCCCGAAAACCATCATGTCCCCGGATTCCGAATAGCTGTATTCAAGCAATCTGTGAATCGTCACCGCAGCATATCCAGAGGTCTCGGTAATTCTCTTCGCTGCCCTACCTGTCGGTGCGGCAATTGCCGTCTTTAATCCCGCATACTTGAATATATCTATCAATGTATTTATGATCGTCGTCTTCCCCGTTCCCGGACCACCTGTGATAACAGAGACTCCGTATTCGAGGGTAGTCGTTATTGCGTACTTTTGGTTGCTTGAAAGCTCTATCCCTTTGTCGCTCTCTGTCTGTGAAATCAATGCTGAAATATCTATGTTTATTACCGCAATGTTTGTCTCATTCAATTCTTTTAGCTTACAGGCCGTGTATTGCTCTGCAAAAAAATAATGCGAAAGATATGCAACAGGGCGACCTTGGATATTTTGAATTTGAACTTCGCCCTCAAAAACCAGTTCTACAAGACTGTCCTCTACGCTTTCGGATGATATTTCAAGGAAATTTGCTGCCTTTTCGCACAGCTCCTTTTGGGGCACATATGTGTTTCCTTCATTTGCATACCAATTCAAGACAAAACTTACGGCACTCTTTATCCTATGTGGGTCATCTTTTTCGAATCCCAGCTTAATCGCCATACTGTCGGCTTTTTTGAAGCCTATGCTGTGAATATCCTTTACCATGCGATAAGGATTTTCCTCTACCAGCGCCCTTGTTTGGCTGCCGTAATGCTTGTACAGCTTAATCACATTTTCCGGACTTATATCGTATTGGCGGAAAAAAAGTATGATTTGGGCTAACTCTCGGTGCGCTTGGAAAGAAATGCTGATCGTCTCTGCCTTTATATCTCCTATCCCACCTATTTCCGTGAGACGATAGGGCTCCTTTTCTATAATGTCAAACGTGTCCTTTCCAAACCTTTGCACAATTGCTGCCGCTGTTTTCTTTCCTATGCCTTTAAGTATCCCAGAGGCAAGGAAGCTTTCTATGCCTTCGTCAGTCTGTGGCATTTTTTCTTCATACGAAAAAAAGGAGAACTGCTCTCCGTAGATCGGATGTGTGTCCCATTTCCCGGAAAGCACATATGTCCTACCCTTTGAATAGGATGCAATAAATCCGACTGCAGTAAATTGCTCATTTTCTCCTTCGCACACGGCTATCGTGTAGCCGTTTGATTCATTATGAAATATTATGTCAGTTATGACGACTTCCTTTGTTTCATGCATTCTATAAAATCCTATTTGTCTTCAGGTTTGTAGAGTTGTCTATTATCAAGCGTAAAAACTCTTTCACTGAAGCTTCCCGGGTCAATATTCTTGAGTGCCTGCTCCATATCAAACATTCTTGCATCTATCATATCGAGGTAGTGAAGTATTTCTGCTTCCGGAAATAGCGGTTTTTTTGGGCTTCCGAACTCCGGCTCGTAATGATGGGACAGAATCATATGCTCCAGCATTATAGCTTTTTCTCTAGGGAATCCCATATCGAGTGTGATTTTATCGATTACCTTTATTCCCTGAATTATATGCCCGAGCAGCTTTCCTTCAAATGAATACCCCGGAGAAATTCCGTATTCATCGGACAATATCTCGTTGAGCTTTTCAATATCATGTATTATTACCCCGGTTATTACAAGATCTCTGTTAAGATTTGTATATACCTCGCAAACACGCTCTCCCGTCATCAGCATCCGCTTCATGTGATAGAGTAGCCCACCCATCTGCGCATGGTGATTTTTCCTTGCAGCGGGATAATACATGAGCTTTTCTTCATTCTTCTCCAGCAAACATAGGCAAAGCTTCTTTAAGTCCTCATCCTGAATAGCTTTTGCCGATGCCAAAATATATTCGTACATATCCTTTGAAGGTTCGGGCGCCGCATTTATAAAATCCTTTATGTCAAGCTCGTCTACATCGGACTTGAGTCTGATGCGTTGTATGCGCAGCTGTCCGACTCCGTTCCATTCGGTAACAATGCCTTTTACCTTGACTATGCTTCCTTCGGTCATGTTCTTAAGAGAGCTAAGCTCATCATCGCTTACATCCCATTTTTTGGAGACCATGTCTCCTGTCATGTCAGACAAAATAAGATCCAGGTATTGCTTATTGTTGCTACCTGTTTTAACTGTTACGGAACGAATCATAAAAAAGTCCGTAAATTCCATATCCTTTTTCAAGTCTTCTATAAATATTTGTTTCATCTCTGTAAGATTTTCTCCATTCATAATGTTATGTCTTTATATTAACATATCTTATTTTTATTGACAATATTCTTAGGAGCGGTAAAGTAATGATATTAGACGTTCATCATGCCAAATATGCCGTCGCGCGCCTTGTCAATGATTGCAATATATGGTATAATAAATTATTAAAATATCCCAAGTTTTTCCATTTATATTATACATTTTCCATTTATAACTGTCAATGGATAATTTTGCTTTACTAAGATATACTTTTTAGGAGAAATTATTAACATGATTAATTCAGAAATTATAAGAATTGCTACCGCAACCCCCAATATTCGGGTTGCAAATACACAATACAACGAAGACCGCATAAAAGAAATGCTTCTCGAAGCCGAATCCAAGAACTGCGGTATCGTTTTATTTCCGGAGCTCTCAATCACAGGATGCACTGCTTCTGATTTATTTTTGCAAAGGATGCTTTACGATTCTCAGCTTGAAGCACTAAGACGGATTGCATTGCAAACCCGTGACCTAAAAATTATTGTGATTTTAGGCTTTTATTTGGCGCTTGGAAATAAGCTCTACAGCTGCAGCGCCGTTATACAATCCGGCAAAATACGGGGAATCGTACCTAAGATGTTTGTTTCGAATGACAATGAATCAAACGATGCGAGATGGTTTTCCCCGGGATATGATATGTCTCAGGATACTGTTTTCGTTTCACTTTTTGGGGATGAAATCCCAATAGGCAATATTATTTTCAAAGATGATGCTTCCGGCTTGGCTTTTGCGATAGAGGTCGGCGAAGCGTTAGCGGCACCGAGCTGCCCTTCGTCCTTCCCGGCTCTTCACGGGGCTCATATCATCTTCAACCCAACAGCCTCCATGGCTGCCACAGGGAAAGCCGCATATAGAAAAGACTTGATATCCACGCAAAGCGAAAGACTACTGTGCGGATATGTTTCAACTTCTGCCGGAGTGTCCGAATCCACTACCGATGTCGTTTACTCCGGGCACCAGATTATAGCAGCAGCAGGTAACATACTTGCCGAAGCTGATATGCTGGGGCGTGGAAGCAATATTACAATTGCCGAAATAGATTACGGGGCGCTGAAATTCCGCAGGATGCAAAGACACAGCAGCCTTACATTTTGCTCTTCATATCCCGCATTACCGGAAATTTTTGAGGTCGCGCTTTCACCTCTTAATGTCTTTGATATTGAAAGCGATAGTTTTACAGTGAGTCATCCAAAAAATCCTTTCATCCCCAAGTCCCGTAAAATATCGGACGAAAGGTGCCGCGAAATTTTCAGCATACAAATTAATGCGTTGGCAAGGCGCATGGAGCATATAGGAATCAAAAAAACAATCGTCGGCGTTTCAGGCGGCCTCGATTCAACCCTTGCCTTGCTCGTGATCTCAGAAGCACATAAGCTACTCGGTTTACCACCCCGCAATATTATAACGGTTACACTTCCGGGGTTCGGAACTACAGGTAAGACATATAACAATGCCGTAGATATGATTAAGCTTCTCAAAACCGATTTCCGTGAAATATCTATCGTAGAGTCCGTGCGAAAGCACTTCTTCGATATAGGACATGATGAAAATCTTCAGGATTTGACATATGAAAACGCTCAGGCGCGGGAGCGTACACAAATTCTAATGGATATGGCAGGAAAAGAGGGCGCTCTTTTGGTTGGCACCGGCGATTTGTCCGAAATTGCTCTGGGCTGGTGCACATATAACGGCGATCATATGTCCATGTATGGAGTGAACTGCGGGATACCGAAAACGCTCTTGATGTCAATAATCGACTGGATTTCGGAAAATAAATTATCCGGCGTAAATGAGGATAAGGTATTTTCCTGTGATAATGCGTCGCTTAAGAGGATTTTAAATAGCATACTGGATACTCCTATATCTCCCGAGCTACTCCCTCCTGACGAGTCCGGAGATATTATACAAAAGACCGAGGATAATGTGGGACCGTACATCCTGCATGACTTTTTCCTTTACCATACTTTGCGCAGCGGTATGCCGCCGGCAAAATTGTTTTTTATGGCAACTCAAGTCTTCAAAGGAGATTATACGAAGGAATTTTTATTCAAATGCTTGAAGATTTTTTATAAACGCTTCTTCTCACAGCAGTTTAAAAGGAGCTGTATGCCTGATGGCCCAAAGGTTACAGATATAAGCCTTTCCCCAAGGGGCGCGTTTGCAATGCCGAGCGATGCGGATGCAGGTATCTGGGTTAAAGAAGTCGAACGATTGGAGAAGCAAATATGATAACACTTAATGTATATTACAAGTTTGATAAAAAGGGTGAACGGGAAAAGTATCTAAAAGCACTGTATGAAAACGGATGCGTGCAAGGCTCGAGGCAGGAGGTGGGAAATCATAAATATGATTATTATTTCTCAGAAAGCTCAGACCTTGAGATGCTCTTGGTGGAGCATTGGGAAAGTGCTTCAGCGTTGGATGCTCACTCTCAAACACCTCATTTTAAACTCCTCCCGGGCATTAAATCGGATTTTAACGTTGAGGTCAAGGTAGAACGATACGAATAAAAGTAAGAGCAAACAAGTAATCCCACGCATATCCTAATAAAAAGACTATTAGGAGATTTTTATGGAAAACGCGAAGATATTTTTTGAACTCTTATATCTCAAGTCTCCCCAAGCTATCGCTCAAATATACGGGAGTAAAGAATACCCTTTGCTTCGCGGGCTTGCGAAATTTTATAGTACCTTTGGAGAGGGGATAATAATTTCAATTGAAGTGATGGGATTGCCGAACAGCGATGGTGCGACTTGTGGTTTCTATTCTATGCACATCCATGAGTACGGCGATTGCTCAGAAAATTTTAATAATGCAGGAGGCGTCCTCTTCCTCGAGGGCTCTAGGCATCCTTATAATGCAGGCGCCTTGCCCCCTCTTATGAGTTGCGACGGATATGCTTGGATGACTTTTTACGACGACCGTATCGGCATTGCCGACATTATCGGAAGATCTATCGTTATACATGACATGCATTGTTATTTACAAGCTCCCGAATTAAGAAATAACGACGAAAGAATCGCTTGTGGAATAATAACAACATTGAATTGAACGTTTAATTTAATCTTTACTTTTTCTTCACTCTGAAGTATTCTGTTGATATGCGATTATATCTACTATACATATGTTATTATGAGGAGATTTCGAATGACTAAAAGAGAAAAAAATGTTCTTCTGGCATTGCGGATATTTGCAGCACTTATGATTGCCTATGGAGCTTTCATATTATTATTTTCTTCCTTCGGCGCTGTTTTCATGGGCTTCGGTGGCGTATTGTTTGTCCTGATTTTCGGACTCAAGTGCAATTATGAAGACGCTGCAGAAGAAAGAGCGCTTCTAAAACAAGAACGACTAAAGGAAAAACAACAAAAAGAAACGGACTTGACTTAAGGCCAAGTCCGAGTAAGACTGTAAGCAGGGATATCAATCTTTGCCTATGGTCTTTTTCTTTTATTATCTGCCGTTCGCTTGTTGTTTCTTCTCAGCCCTCGCTGCACCGGCATTCAATAGCAACCACAGACCGAAAGCTATGAATGCAATTATAATTATAGCTATAAACGTAGTTTCATACGACCCGTTGCTTCTTTCAATCAGTTTGCTCGAAATCAGCGGCCCCGCAATTGCGGCCGGAATCAATGAGAAGTTAGCTAAGCTGAAATTGACCGCAAAGTATTTAGAACCAAAAGCACTGTTTATAAACGACGCTGTGATTGTAGGGTTTCCGCCGTATGTAAATCCGGCACAAAGAAGCCCTACTAAAACTAATGCCATCGCAGTAGTTTTGGCTCCGAAAAGCAAAAGTATGCCCGCCGTTAATAAAACAGCGATATTTATGAGCATCGTCTTCTTTCTACCCATTTTATCAAAAATTGCACCTATTACAACTCTGCCCACACCGTTAAATACAGACACTATCATTCCTACTATCGCAGTTGCTCCGAATGCTACCGCTATAGGCGCCGCATTACTGATTATCATGAGCCCAGAAGCGTTTACAAAAACGCACCAACAGAAGAATATCCAGAACGATCCCGATTTGAGCATCTGCATTGTTGTCATACCGTCCGAAGCTTTTGAAGCTGAGCTTCTAACGACGCCATCATTTTCAGGAGGGGTTTTTATGAACAATGCTCCTAAAAACAAAACGATAAAAATCGCCACTCCAAGAATAAAGAATGCATCAAAAATTCCCTTGATCGCTATTAGGCGTGTAGCGACGCTTCCAAGCACTAGGGCGCCTATTCCGAAGCCCATCATCATTATTCCGGAGGCAAGACCCGGTTTATCCGTAAACCACTTGTTCAAGGTTGCTATTACGTTATTATAGCAAATTCCTACTCCGCTGCCTCCCAAAACGCCGTAAAAGAAATAAAGCATTTTCAAGGATTGATCGGGGTTCGAAGGATTAAGTTTTGATACTCCTATAAACCCAATTAGCAGAAGCACTGCCGATATCATAATAATAATTCGCGGTTTTAAAAACGCCGATAATTTTCCTGCCAGAAACGCACCCAAGCAGAAGAAGGTCATAGAAATTGTAAAGGTCATCGCTATTTGTGACAACGACCACTCCGGATAAACAGCACTGAACGGAGCTTTGAAAAGCGACCATCCGTAAATCAATCCGCAGAAAACAAGCAGCAACGTGCCTATTGCTAAGTAAATCCATCTTTTTTTGTCAGACATTAGTTTTCCCTCTTTTACTAAAAATTCGACGGCAAACCTACAATTCTACACACCATTTACTCTTTTATGGCAAACAACATCACCGTTCATTACAGCATAATCTATTTTATTTTAAGTGTCAATAAATAAGTCAAAGCGGGCTTATGTTAAAATAATTCTTCTAATCTTCAACCATTTCTTTATAATCTCTCTTCTTTTTTACCTTGTACATCATCTTTCCAAGGACTATAAGTGCTAGAGCAAAGAGTGGTGGAAAGCCCCATACCCAAAACGACTTATTTTCGGCTAGTATCTTCGTCCATAAACCGTCCATCAAAGCATTGGTTTCCAGAGAAAGGTGTATAAATTGCTCTGATGTGTCTATTACATGCTGCGGCGGATATGTTATTTCATCCTGCTTCATTTCTTCCGGCAACAATTCATATGCCGCCCAATTTGGAGTCGCATAGCCGATGTACTGCATATTCTCCGAGGCCACTATGGGCTCATTCAGAAAGTTTACAAACATCTCGCCGGCTTCCTTATTCCCCGCACCCCTCGGTATTGCTACGGCATCCACAAATAGGTTGGTACCTTCCTTCGGGTATGCTACCGCCAAGTCAGGATTGTTCTCCAGCATCAATACAGCATCACCTGCATAATAAGGGGCTATGGCGGCCTCATTATTTTCCATCTTATCGAATATCTGATCCATTACATAGGCTTGAACCAGGCTCTTTTGTCGAATGAGAACATCGGCGGCCTCCCTAAGCTCTTGTTCGTTTTCTGTGTTGAGCGAGTATCCAAGCTTCTTGCAGGCAACCCCAAAAGCGTCTCTTGAATTGCTGAACATGAGAATCTGCCCTTTGTACTTCTCATCCCAAAGTATATCCCAGCTGTCAACAACATCGTCAACGAGCTTCGTATTGTAAATCAAAGCCACCGTGTTCCAAGCATACGGCACCGAATATAATGCGCCCGGGTCGTAATCCGGGTTCGTAAACTGGTTGTCGATATACTTGAGATTTGGAATATTATCCTTGTTCAAAGGAAGTAGCATATCTTCCTCAATCATACGGGCAATCATATAATCAGACGGAATTATCACATCATAGCCTGAAGCCCCACTCTTGAGTTTTGCATAAAGCTCCTCGTTCGTTGCGAAGTTTGTGTAATATACCTTTATTCCTGTTATCTCTGTAAAGGCCGCACAAACATCTATGGAGTCATCACTTCCGTCTCCTATATATTCGCCCCAATTGTAGACGCTTATCGAAATATTTTTATTTCGAAATTTCCCGTAATAGCTCTCATCAAAGCTCGTACCTTCTGGTGCGCCGGTATAAGTAAGCGCTTCAGCTTGATAAGGACAAATGGAGCAAATCATCGCAATTGCGAGTACTCCTACAGTTATAGCTTTCCTAAATCTATTTCCCATTGCTTTTAACCCCCTTTTTGGCAGGCTTCTTTCTTATATCCTTAAGGTTCACGGCAATCAGTATTGCGAGCACCACTACAAAGATAATGGTGGATAGCGCGTTAATCTCAGGGCTTATTCTTCTCCTGGTCATCGAGTAAATGAGAATAGGCAATGTCTGAAATTTATCTCCGCTGACAAAGTAACTGACATTAAAGTCATCCAGTGAGAATGTCAAAGACATTAAAAATCCGGTTACTATTCCCGGCATAATCTCGGGTACAATTACCTTCATAAAAGCTTGCCTCGCAGTGCATCCCAAATCGAGTGCTGCTTCGAACACATGCTTGTCAACCTGCCTCAGTTTCGGCATTACGCAAAGTATCACGTAAGGTAGGTTAAATGTAATGTGCGCTATTATAAGCGTGCCAATTCCGAAATTAAAATTTAAAAGCACAAATAAAAGCATCAACGAGACACCCATTATTATTTCGGGGCTTACGAGAGGAAGGTAGGTAAAGTTCAGAGTAAGACCTTTGCTTCTCTTTCTCATCCCCTGAATTCCTATCGCTGCAAGCGTTCCAAATATAGTCGCCAGCACAGCGGAAACAATCGCAACTATACCCGTTACCATTAGAGCTCTCAATATTTCATCATTATTTATAAGCTGCTCGTACCACCTGAGCGAAAAACCTGTCCAATTGCTCCTGCTCTTTGTTGAGTTAAATGAGAAGGCCATCATTATTAGGATAGGTAAATACAAAAATATTAACACAAGGCCGGTGTAGCCTTTTCCAATACGTGAAACCGGGTTTCTCATAACAGCAAGCCCTCCTTTTTCTCAGTATCGCGGAATATGTCTGTAAGGGCCATACATATAAGGATTATTGCCATCAGGACCATTGAAATTGCTGAACCCAAATAAGGATTATATGCGTTTCCCAAAAATTCCATTTCTATGATGTCTCCGATCAGCATGAACGATCCTCCGCCAAGCATCCTTGAAATTACAAATGTGGAGACAGATGGTACAAATACCATCGTTATACCTGTAGTAATTCCCGGTAGCGCAAGGGGAATCGTAACTCGGCGCGCTACCTCCAGAGGACTTGCCCCCAAGTCTCTCGCAGCTTCAAGGAGTGAAATATCCAGCTTCGTCATCACCGCATAAATAGGCAATATCATAAACGGCAGGTAATTATATACCATACCCAAGACGACCGCCCCCTGCGTATTGATCATTTGAAATGGGCCGATGCCGAATATTCCTAAGAACTGATTGATCAATCCGTTATTTTCAAGCAGCGTCATCCATGCATATGTTCTGAGCAAAAAGTTAATCCACATTGGCAGCAGGATGAGCATAATCATCGTGATCTGACCTCTCGGTCCGTAGCGCGTTATGATGTACGCAAGAGGATATGCAATGACAAGGCATATTGCCGTTGCAACCATTGCAAGCCATATCGAGTTGAATATGACAGGTGCATATCCGACGGAGCTAATAAAATTGTTGAACGTGAAGTTCCCGTCGGCATCCTGAAAAGCGAATATACCCACGAGAAAAAGCGGAACTATGATAAATAACACCGACCAGAGCAGATACGGTGTTGCTGCAACTCTTGTTTTCATTCTCGGCCCTCCTACTCTAATTCAGAAGACGCATAATTTTCAAGATCATCATCCTCAAGAATAATGGAGTCGGCCTCGAGCGCAGTCAGTGCAAAGCTTTCATCATCATCCATCTTATTCATTATATGAATATATTCTGGAATTATAGAAAGCCCTATTCGAGTGCCAGGATTATGTTGTTGCGTCGTATGAACCATCAAACGTTCTTCGCCGGTATCCACGATATTTTCAAAATGTACCCCTTTAAATACGGTGGATTCTACTATGCCTGAAAATTGGCTGTTACCGGGATCCCCGATATCCCAATCCTCTGGACGAATAACGACATCGACAAGCTGCTTTTTTCCAAATCCCTTGTCGACACAAGGAAGAGTTTTCCCGCAGAATTCAACGACAAAATCCTCATGCATTGTTCCGTCCAAAATATTGCTTTCGCCAATAAAGTCGGCAACAAAAGCATTGATCGGTTCATTGTAGATGTCTGTAGGAGAGCCGTTCTGAAGAATCTTGCCTTCATTCATGACGATTACTCGATCGGACATCGTCAGCGCTTCTTCTTGGTCATGCGTTACATATAAAAATGTAATTTTCATCTGCTGCTGGATTCTCTTAAGTTCAATCTGCATTTCTTTTCTTAGCTTTAAGTCAA
Organism: Eubacteriales bacterium; assembly: GCA_028704515.1. Classification (GTDB taxonomy): domain Bacteria; phylum Bacillota; class Clostridia; order Peptostreptococcales; family Anaerovoracaceae; genus UBA1440. The sequence continues at coordinate 19,935 of JAQWFH010000006.1, read as the reverse complement.
GAGCGCCAAGCGGCTCATCAAGCAATAATACTCTCGGATGGTTTACAAGTGCGCGCGCAATCGCAACGCGCTGTTGCTGACCTCCCGAAAGCTGGGCAATGCGTCTGAGCTCGAAGCCTTTTAGGTTGACGAGTTCAAGCATTTCCTTAATTCTTTTTTTTCTTTCTTCCTTTGGTACATTTGAAATTTTTAGACCGAATTCTATGTTCTCATAGACATTCAAATGCGGGAAAAGCGCATACCTTTGGAAAACCGTATTGATAGGTCTCTTATACGGCGGCATCCCTGTCATGTCCTTCCCATCAAAAAAAATATTACCCTCCGTAGGATCTACAAATCCGCCTATTATACGCAGAGTAGTAGTTTTGCCGCAACCTGACGGCCCCAGAAGTGTAACGAACTCCTTGTCGTGTATATCCAAATTGATGCCGTCGAGAATGAGGTCATCGTCAAATTGAACAGATATATCACGCAAGCTGATAAGAATATTATTTTGCATTTTGTGCATCCCCCTTTGCGGATTTAGTCATGCAGGCCTGTTATCTACCTGCGTGGCTCGGAGCCTTTTGATACCACGCCCCGCAAAGGGTTTTCATAAGGTGGTACATACGCCTCCGTGTGTTGCCGGACGCTCAATATTAAATTTTCACGTAATAACTAATATATAGTGAAACAGAATAAATGTCAATGTCTTGTATGAATTATTTAAAATTAACATTTGCTTTTATAATTACATTTGGTATAATAGTAGCGTAAATATTGTTCTTGTACCTCATCGTAAAGAATGAGTAGGGCAAATATTAAAGCCTTGCTTCCGTGGCTCAATGGTAGAGCAGCGGTATCGTAAACCGCAGGTTGTGGGTTCGATTCCCACCGGGAGCTCCAAAAAAAGTGATCCTGTGATATTTTTATTGTCACAGGATTTTTGTTATCCAAAATTTGTCAGTCAGAACCCTCTCGAATATGGCCGACAGCAATCGTATTATTGGCATAATTTCTCATGTTGCCGAACTTCGTGAGCGAATCGACAAGCAGGTCTGCGTGGAAAAAACACATAGTGGTAGTAGAATCCGATTGATTGTTTAGTGAAAGCTCAATATCTAATTGGTAAAGAATAATCCATTATGTTTATGAACTAGAGATAATGTTAGTTCAAATCCCTGTCACAAAATAAGATGATATCCAGATTTGACGTGGCTCGCAACGAAAAACAAGGTACAGTTAATCTGTACCTTGTTTTTCGTTTATTCTGTAGGAGAAGGGACTTGAACCTGAAAGGGCGCGACAGTCGGGAGAAAGTCCGGCAGACGTTCAAGCAGGGAGCGGTCCAAGATGCCTGAATGAGGCACGGCAGGTGTGAGTGGAACGATCAGCTGTGTAAGTCCCTTTAAGAATTTATATATCCGATCTATCCTATTGACTCTTATGTTTTTACTTAGTATAATATGTTATACAAATCATACTTATCGAACTTGGAGGACAGACATGGATTCAAAAAGAGGAAAATATGCCTGGACAGTCACGGTTGGCGAAAAAGGGCAAATCGTGATTCCAAAGCAGGCAAGAGACATATTCAATATCAAACCCGGCGACACGCTGATCATGCTTGCCGATGATAAAAAAGGCATTGCCATCCCGCCAAAATCAAGTTTTGCGGAACTTGCGGCAAAAATCTTTGCAGACAAGGAGCAGGACGAGAAATGAGAAAGCATTATGTAGATAATATCCGTTGGGGTACGGTACTGCTTGTTTTAATCTACCATGTCTTTTATCTTTTCAACAGCGTCGGCGTTTTGGGCGGCGTCGGCAGTTTCTCGCAAGTACAATATCAGGATTCTGTGCTGTACTTTGTATATCCTTGGCTTATGGTTCTTCTGTTCCTGATTGCGGGAATCAGTTCCCGATATGCGCTGGAGCGTCGGAGCCATAAGCAGTTTATCAAAGACAGAACCGTGAAGCTGCTTGTTCCGTCCACGCTCGGGCTTTTCGTTTTTCAATGGATGGTCGGTTACCTCAACATAAAGATCGGCGGCGGGTGGGATATGCTCCCGGCATTCATCCGCTACCCCATCATGGCAATTTCGGGTATTGGCCCGCTTTGGTTTATTCAACTGCTTTGGTTATTCTCACTGCTGCTTGTGCTGATTCGTAAAATGGATTCCAAAGATCAATTTTATTCCCTCTGTGGAAAGTGTAATATTATCTTGCTATTGCTTCTTTTCATTCCCATATGGGGAGCATCGCAGATTCTGAACATGCCGATTCTTACGACCTATCGCTTTGGTATTTACTTTACTGCATTTCTGATCGGTTATTTCATATTCTCTCATAATAAAATTCAAGACAAAGTACAGGGGATTCACCTGCCGATGCTGATTATCGCTGTCGTGATGGGTATTGCTTATACGGTTTATTATTTCGGTCAAAATTATGCTGACGATGCCTGTCTGAAAAGCATTTTCACCAATGCTTACCTGTGGATTGCGATTCTTGCGATTCTGGGCTGCGGGAAGGCATGGTTCAACAAGACATCGAAATTTACAGCTTATATGACAAAATCGAGCTTTGGCATTTACATCGTCCACTATCTTGTTGTTCTTTCCGTTTGCTATTATCTGAAGCTCTATACGGCCTTGCCTGTACTTGCAGTTTATCTGATTGCCATTGTCTCAGTCCTCGTAATTTCTCCCGCCTTGTATGCGCTGCTGAAGCGTATCCCCATTCTGAGATACCTGATTCTTGGTACTAAAAAGAAAAAGATAAAAGAATAGTAAGCAGATGATATGGATTTTACATGATTATAAACTTAATTTGCCGGTGAAAGTTTGAATAAAACTCATATTGCATCTATTTTGACCTAATGACACAAAAAAAGTGATCCTGTGATATTTTTATTGTCACAGGATTTTTATTATCCAAAATTTGTCAGTCAGCGAATAAGACACGAAATGAACATTATTGCATCGGCAATACAATCTTTAAAGTAAATAGCCCATCGCTTGATGAGAAGGAATAATAACCTTTATACCTATCAACAAGCATTACGATACTTTTTGTGCCGAAGCCATGGCCTTCCCTCTTTGTTTGAGGGAGGCCGTTTTTTATTTGCACCATACCGGCATACGTATTTTCAATTAAAATCAGCAGGTTGCCCTTATGGATTTTGCAATTCAAGTGCACGTTTCCCGTCCCCTCGCCTTCAGCGCAACCTGAACAGTCATCCTGATCGGATCCTGAGCAATCATTCTGACCGCAACCTGTTTTTTTCGCTGCAGCCTCAACCGCATTTTCCAGTGCGTTTGAGAGAAGAGTGCAAAGCTCCGTGTCGGAAAACGGCAGTGTATCAGGCAGCACTGCATCGATAGAAAATGATACCCCTCTCTGGTTTGCTTTTACGACAAAGGCCGACAGGATGAGGTTAATCATATTGTTCTCGCAATAACGAACGGGGACGATTCCGTCAATATCGACTTGGGCCCGGCGGATATAATCTATTGCCGCTTCCTCTTCCCCATTCTCAAGGAATCCAAGGAGCAAGGACAGATGGTGTCGCATGTCATGACGATAAATCGCGGTTTGATTCTGCACCTGCTGTAACGCGTAAATTTCTTTCTTCGCTCGCTCTGACTGCGCTTCCAGCATAGCATTGTTAAGCTCTAGCTTGTTTCGTTTCTGCATCTCGTTGCTGTAGACTATGATAAAAACGATATAGAACATGGAGATGACAGAGGGGAAAAACTCAACGACGATCTTTGCGCCGGAATAGAGGAACTCCGTATATATTGTCGTTGAATAATCAAATAAATAATAAATCAACGGAAATGAGCCAAAATTATACAGCGCACTACGGGAATACGACATCACCTGATTGACAGGAGAAGCAATGTACCTCTTAATCAGATAAAGCATAATAAGGAGCCCGATGCTGTAGCCGATGGAAAATGCGACGGTACTATCAAAGAAAGCCTGCATTACTAAGCCCAGCCAGTTTGGCGGCTGGCAGCAGAGATAAGCAGTAAGCACACTGACGATGGCAATCGGCAGAGGTTTTTTTAGATAACGCACGATAAACACGACACTTGGCAAATGGGTAATCAGGGGATACAGCCTTGCTGTCACCAACAATCCCGCAAAATAATATGATATCAACTGAAGGCCTAGAATCACGAGCACTAAAATAGCGATTACCTTTCTATTTTTGGTGGTTTTTTCGTATCCGGCGAAGCTAACCGAGGCAATCGTACCAAAAATCAAAAGCAGCGTATAGTTCATGATTTCAATCAGATGCGCCATCACTTCACTCCTTTTTCCTCGAACAGATATTGCATATAAGCCTCTCTCACCTCGTTGTAGAGAAGCCTCGATATGGGAACTGCTTGTCCTGCACTGGTAGTAATTTCCTTTGCAGAAAGAGAGACGATTGATTGCATATTGACAATATAGGAGCGGTGGACCTTGATAAATTCCTCACGGTAACTCAGCATATCTTCAAAACTCGAAAGGGAGCCGTTGATTTCTTTTACTGTACCGTCAACAAGATGAAACCGCAGTTTTTTATTGAATACCTCTAGACACTCAATTCGATTAAAGGGAATCCTTGTAAAGCCGGACGCTGTTTTGATCTGCAGCACGTCTTCTCCGCGCTGCAACTCCAAAAAGATTTTGTCGAGAACCGGGAAAAGCTTCTGTGCCGTTCCGGGCTTAAGCATATAGTAATGGGCGTCCACCGCGTAGCTTTCCACCGCGAACTCGCTTGAAGAAGTAAGGAATATAATTTTTGTCTCCTCATCAAAGCCTCGGATTTCGCGGGCAGCTTGGATTCCATTGAGCCCCGGCATGAGCACATCCAGGAGCAGGATATGATATTCCTTTCTTTTCATTGCATCCACAAGATCTATGGCATTGGAAAAGACGTCGTATTTGAAAACAGGTTCTCTCTCCACCTGATATTGGTTCAGAATTCCTGAGATTCGGGATAGTTCCCGCAGATCATCATCACAGATTGCAATTCTAAGCATCTCTTCTCCTTCCCCGTCAGTCAATCTATATTTCCAGAAATCAGTCAATCCATATTCTACCACGCAACCACCCTTTTTTCAATCAAACTTGCATTGATTCGTACCGATTTATTTTGAGCCTTACTAATTTGTGCGGATCGATTATAACTTGCATTTCGGGTCAAAAAAACGACATTTCAGGGGGCAAATATTTTTATGTCCTGCCCTCTTGTTAAGATGAAACCAATCAATTCAAATTGTACAGTGAAATGGAGGCTTCTACATGGACAATTCGCAAGTTGTTGTTTTAGTGGGGCATAATATGCTTGTCAACAGTAGAATTAAAAATATATTTTCCAATTATGATGTCAAAATATATGAAGCGTACAATAGCAGAGAGCTTTTCCGAATACTATCCCTCGATAATAAAGTAGCTTTGATCCTTACTGACTTTGAAATAGATACTAAAAATAGCTTTAACGGTATCAATCTGATCCGGCAGGTGAAAGCAAAAAAAAGGGGCATACCCGTGGTAGTTCTGACCTCGATATGCAAAAAAGAAGTGATAGTTAAATGCTTGCGCGAGGGGGCGGCTGGCTATATCTTAAAACCCTTTGATGATGACTATTTGAAAGATAAGCTTTTAAAATATATCGATATTAATACATCATTTGTTCGTGAATGCAACAATGAATTTGAAGACAGTGTAAATGAGAGGGGGGGGTTCGGTTGATGGTTACCATTGTATATTTCATTGCTGGCATTAGCACGGTTGCTCTCTTAATCCTGTTATTTTCAAACGCTTACCAAGTACTCTCGCAAAAAAGAGAAGATGTGCGCAATGCGGAGAACAATGTAACGCTTCTTCAGGATTGCTTCAAAACCATGCGGAACACACCTGACGAAATGTCTGCACGAAAAATGCTTGAAACAAGTACTCAAATTTATACACAGATTGAAAAACGTTACAACGAAACGTTTCGAAAACCACGCTACCGGGTGCTCGGCCTCTTGATGGGATTTCGAAAAGCGGATCGTCAGAAAACAGATAACAATAAAAAGGAGGATCAAAAATTATGAAAAGAAAACTACTAAGCATACTAATTGTCTTGTGTCTGGTATTTACCATGATACCCGCAACAGCAACAACGGCTTTTGCCGCGGGTAAGAGCAGAACCATCGACTGCGACACCTTTGCAGTGGAAATTTCAAGCGTGTATGCCATGGACAGCGAAAGTAAACGCGCAACAGAGGGTTATGTTACAACCTACTGCGTTGTGGTACCCGCCGGTGCAACCATAAAAGTCACCAAAAAAATAGCGGAGTCTTATAATGACTATCTTCTGTGGCCCTTTAACGACATTACCTTTTCTGGGGGTCCCATGTACCCTCTGGTGGACTTCGCCTGCCATTACGATGATGCCATCTATGTACCCTTTGCTCAGGGAAGCAGCATTACCGCGGCAGTCAATAATGAATATTCCTTTTCAAGTCATCGAAATGAAAGGCTTTTCAATTTAAGAATTTTCGTTGTTGACCTTGAAACCCTCGTTCAGTCCGGTGGCGCAAAGCCTTCCCAAAAGGCCGCCTATTCCGGCCCTGTCACCGCAGCCCCTAGCTAAACGGATTTTGTGGTAAAGGGCAAGGGAGTGGACACCGTAATGGACGCCCCCCAGGTAGTCAAACAGGCCTACAACATTAACAATACCAACTATTTGCAGCTTCGCGCCATTGCGACCCTGCTGAACAGAACGGATGCTCAATTTAATATCGGCTGGGACGGTCAGTATGCCGTCATTGAACCCGGCAAGCCCTTTACAGGTACCGTCACCGGCAGTAAGATGCAGAACACAAAGAACGTCCGAAACAGCGGAACAAAGTTTAAGCTTGGCGACGAGGTCTTTTCCTTCTCCGATGCACGGTTGATCAATGGCGACACCAACTACATCCAGCTTAGGGAGTTTGCCCAGAAGCTCTCCGGCACAGCATCTCAGTTTAATGTTTACTGGGACACTGCGCTGAATCAGGCGATCATTCAGCCCGGCGCGCCTTACACGGGAACAAAATACGAGGCTCCGGTAACGATCCTTGAACAATTCAAAGAGAATGGAGGGGTTTTGCCCGACGGCGATTATTATATGCAGATAAACGGCAAGTTTGTTTACCCTGTTTCGGGAGGCCGGTACTGGCTAGAGCTTAAGGACAAAAGACCAGAGAAACCCTTCAACATCAGGTTGATCGGAAATAGTGAAGACCGAGGTCCGGAATACTCCATCGGTTATGACGGAACCTATATTATGCTGCCCGGGTCTGTCGAAGGAGAGCAGCTGCAGTCCACAACAGGCAAAAATCCTCATCCTTGGAGAATCAACCTGTATTCTGCTTTCGGAACGATCCGTGATTACAGCAATCAAAAGCTCATCGTCAATGCAAAGGGCGCGTCAAAAGCCAACGGAACATTAATCACTGGGGTGTCCTCTACCGGTTCCGCCCCCGAACATGCAAAGATTACCTTCCTTGTAGAAGCAGGAAAGGGAAATAACAACGGTAACGGAGCAGCAACCTCCGTACAGGTCCAGATTTATCCAACGAAAACCACTTACAAGCTGGGCGAAGGCTTTGACACCGCCGGCGTCAAGGCAGTCATCAAAGAAGGCAGCACCGAGAAAGATGTCAGCGAAAAAGTCACTTTCTATACCTCTAAGACAGTGAACCTGACACAAGGTCGTCCCTTCACCACCACAGGTAAAAAAGTGGTCGAAATACGATATAACGGCGAAAAAATAGCTGAGTATACCATCGTGATAACAAAAGACTAATCATAGGAGAAACGAAAACATGAAAAAACGACTACTTAGTATACTAATGAGCCTGTGCATGGTGATTGCCATGCTGCCGGGGACGGCGTTGGCTTTCAGTTACAATGCGGCTGAAATCATCGGTGGTACCCAGTACGCCACCTTGCAAGCTGCAGTCGGTGCGGTTACGGAAGGTCAGACCATTAAGTTATTGAATAATGTTACAGGGAAGATTTCAATTCCATACGAAAGCACGCTTTCCTTCACCCTTGACCTGAATGGGTGCACAATGGAAAGCACAAGTGGCCACACTATCGAGCATAAAGGAACCGGTGCTTTAACCATCACAGATACCAGTGAATCTACAAATGGAAAGATTCTCAACGAACAGGACTACCAATATCATGTAATCTATATTTCTAATACTGGTACTGTAAACCTTGTTAATGGTATTGTGGAAAAAAATACCACATCATCCTCCGGTTCTGCTGTCAGAATATCATCATCCGGCCATTTAAACATTTCCGGCGGCAAAGTGATTTCAACAGTCATAGCCGTTGCCAGTGACTCCGGCTCCGCCTCCGCCGACATCACTGTTTCGGGCGGCGAAATCACAAGCAGCGGCTCAAATAGCTGTGTTTACTTAAGTAGTAATTACGAATTTACTTTAAGCGGTGGAGTGATAACACATACCAATGATTCAGGTTTTGCAATAAATCAAACGTCGAAAACTTTCCTGTCTACTTTCGACGTTAATCTTCTGCCCGGGAAATCTGCGACAATCAGCAGTTCAAAGCAAGCTATGAATGTTGCTCCAACAAACATATCGGGAAGCCCGACGAGTACAGCAAGTGCTAATGTCGACGGAACGGATGCAGCTAGTTATAACGAAGCGAGTATCGACTCTTACAAATATCTCAAGTTTGTATTTGCTGATGTTGCTCAAATAGGCAGCACAGGCTACTCTACCTTGCAAGATGCTGTGAATGCGGTTGGAGCGGGTCAGACCATTCAGCTGATAAGAGGAATCACACTTTCAGATACTGTGACCATCGCCAATGGCAACACAAAAAGCTTCACTCTAGACCTATACGGACAAACCCTGAACGGCTGCAGCAAAAGCGCCATCAATCATCAAGGCAGCGGCACGCTGACGATTGCAGACAGTGGTACCGGAGGGGAGATAAAGAACAATAGTGAGACTTTCACCATCGGTGCTGTCCTAAATGAAGGCACTGGCAGAGTAATTATTTCTGGAGGTACTGTTCAGGGTAATTATACTGGCATTTGCAACCGAGGAACAGGAACCGTAGTCGTTTCTGGCGGTACCGTAAGTGCTAATACAACAGGCGTTTTCAACAATGGCAGTGGTTTTGTGATTGTTTCCGGCGGTACCGTGAAATCTACTGGTGCTAGTGGTCGGGCGATTTATACAAATGAAGGTGGCAATATCACCATTTCAGACGATGCTATAGTCACTAGTAATGATACGGGGAGTAGCACGATTCATTTATGGTTTAGTAACAATAGCAAACCTATTGAACTTACAATAAAGGGCGGCACAATAGAAAATACCGCAGGGGGTAATGCGATTAGCAGAGGCGGCGACACTGCTGCTGTACTCACAGCTAATATTTCCATTCCAAATGGAAAATCAGCGACTGTCAAGGGCGGCCTTAGAGCAATGACCTTCGCCCCAACATTGACAAAGTCCATTGTGAAAGTAGCCGCTACAAATGTTGACGGTGTGACAGGTATTGCGTCTTATAATCCTGAGGACATCAGCACCTATAGATATCTCAGATTTGAGCCTGCACCAGTCACAATCCCCGGCGCACCTACCATTGGCATTGCCACAGCTGGTAATGGTCAGGCGACCATCCGCTTTGCAGCTCCTGATTCAGACGGAGGTGCTGAAATCACAAGTTATACAGTCACTTCAAGTCCGGGCGGCATCATAGGAACGGGAGCCTCAAGTCCTGTCACATTGACCGGATTGACAAACGGAACCGCCTACACCTTCACAGTGACGGCCACCAACAGCAAGGGCACCGGCGCAGCCTCGGCAGCGTCCAACAGCGTAACACCGCAGCCCCAAGAAGCTACGCCGTCAGCGGCCTTCACCGCCATTGGAGCGGATACCGGTGCGCTTAGCAATGTGACAGCCGCCATGAAATACAGTGTAGATGGCGGCATCAATTGGCTGGATATCACCGGTGTGACCATGAACCTCATCGGAGTGAGTGCGGCAAACGGAGTTAAAGTATATAAGGCGGGCAATGGTACTACCACCGCAAACTCTGCTGTCCAGAGCATTACGGTAACCAAAGCATCGGCTCCGACAACGGTGGATAAGATTGACTGTACTACACTTTCCAACAACGACGGCAAGCTGATTGGTGTGACGAATGCGATGGAGTATAAGTATTCCACCACAGATAGCTGGATTGACGGTACAGGCAACGAGATCACCAGCCTTGCCAACGGCATTTATTATGTCCGCGTCAAAGCGACCGGCGCTGTTCTGGCCTCCGACAATCAGACAATTACAATCAACGCATACAGCGCGCCTCCTTCCGGTGACGGCAGCGGCGGCTCAAGTACCCCGGCCACCGTAACGAAGATCGAAAGCGGCGGAAATGTGACCGGCACCAACGTGGACAATCTGGTTAAACAAGGAAAGAGCCTGACCGTCGAGGGCAAAGCTGGAGAAAGGCTTGTATTTGATACAGAGGCTTTGAAAACTATCGACGGGCAGACCAAAGACAGCGTAAAAGTGGAAATCAAGGATGTTTCCGCTGATCATAAAACCGAGCATCCTGACCGGCTGGTCGTATCTCTTACGATTACCGCGGGAGGAAAGCACATCACCAGCTTTGGAAACGGAACTGCGACCGTATCCCTTCCTTACGAACTGAAAGCGGGAGAAAAAGCGGAGGACGTCACCGTATGGTATCTGGCGGAGGACGGCAAAATGACTGAAGTGCCATGTACGTATGATCCATCCACCAAGCTGGCGACCTTCAAGGTCAACCACTTCTCCCTGTACGTTGTAGGCACTGCGGATACCGGCGCATGGACAAACCCCTACAGCGACGTGAAGGAAAGTAGCTGGTACTATGACGCTGTCCGCTATGTTTCGGCAAACGAACTGATGAACGGTACGACAGACACGGCCTTCAATCCCGGCGCAAAGACCACCAGAGGCATGATTGTCACCATCCTTTGGCGAATGGAAAACGAGCCGAAGGTGTCAACGGGAATGACCTTCGCCGATGTAAAAAGCGGCAAATATTATTATGACGCCATTGCATGGGCTTGCGAAAAGGGAATCGTATCCGGCTACTCAGCCGAGCAATTCGCACCCGAAGACAGCATCACAAGAGAACAGCTGGCGGTGATCCTGTACAACTACGCCGCAAGCAAAGGATACAACATGGTCGTTTCCGGGACTCCATCCAGAGATGCATCTGGAGACCTTCCCGCAAATCTTTCCGCGTTCAGCGATGCCGGCATGATCCACAAGTGGGGAAAAGAAGCCTTAAGCTGGGCGAATACCGAAGGGCTGATTAACGGCACTGGAAGCAATTTCCTCAATCCTCTCGGTGACGCACAACGCAGCCAGGTGGCTGCCATCCTCCAAAGGTTCATAGAAAACACAGCGGAATAAGATTTTGATTTAAAACAGCAAAATAGAATCTTGATTAAAAAACACCAAAGAGTGCGAGCAGACAATGCCCGCGCTCTTTTGCAATATTTCCAACGGAGCAAAAATGAGTTTTAAATTACCCTTTTTTTGCTCATTTAGGTGTTGCAAATAAAAAGTTAGATACTATTTTGCCCAATAAAATTTTCATATGAAAAGATATTTGAGTTATTATTCGGCTGCCGCATTTTAGGATATCCCTTTTCTTAATAATGTGCTTGATTCCGTGAACGATGAAATAGACAAGATTGAATTTACTATGTCTGAACGTATCACAAGAGCTCGAGAAAAAGATACAACAACTCATTTGTGCAAGCTTGCTCTGCCTGCCGGAGCAGTAGTAAAAAGAGATGACTTTTCTTGAAAAAACCCCAGGTCACCGCGGACGTAGAAAAGCCTTACGGGCGATAAACTATATAGAAAATGGCTCCGCCTCCATTATGGAATCGATAGCCTTTATGATTCTGACTCTACCACATGCCTTGGGAGGTTACGGTCTCCACGATGCCGTTTTCAATTATGAGATCAAGCTCAAGCATGACGTTTCAAAACGGCTTGGCCAAAAACGCTGTTTTACGGATTTATATTATGAGTCCAAAAGGCTGGCCGTTGAATATGAAAGCTTTGCTTTTCACAACAGTCCGTCAGAGCAAGGAAAAGATGTGATGCGTGCAGCAGTACTTGAAAAACAACGCATTGGAGTAATGCGTTTAACTACTATCCAGTTGTATGATAAAGATGCCTGCAGAGATTTCGCTTCCATTCTCGCATCCCGCCTTGGAAAACGGATACAAATTCGCACAAAAAAGTTTGATCAAATGCATGCTCTTCTCCGTACATTCCTTCCGACAGAAAAACCGACTACAGTTTGAATCGGTTATGACTCAATTTTTAAGACTTGGCGAAAGCAAAGGTTTATAAGACCGACGATTGGAAATACATGAAATTGACAGCAGAAAATAGTCAATTTTCCGCTTGCTGTTTTTACCCTTGGGCAAATGCCAAACGAAACAATTACCGAAACAGCTCATATAATATTAAAATCTTATGAATTGTGAGGTATTTCCCCATGCAAAACAACTACTATCCCTTTGTGAACACGCCCCTTCCATATGGTTATGACGCGCTTGAACCGTATATTGACGCGAAAACAATGTATCTGCATCATGACAGGCATCTGCAGACATACATAGATAATCTAAATGAAATACTAAAAGAAAATCCACAATTACAAAATTTATCCCTTGAGCAGCTCATTGTAAATGCTTCAAGGTTGCCGAAATCCCTGCAAACCTCCATCAGAAATAATGCGGGCGGCGTATACAACCATCGTTTTTTCTTTGAGGGATTGATAAACCCTTCGGATAAAATACCACACGGCAAAATTTCAGAGGAAATTGAAAAGCAATTTCATAGCATTGAAACTTTTATGGGGGAATTTACAAAAGCCGCATTGTCTGTCTTTGGCTCCGGATATGCATGGCTTGTATCGGATAAAGGAATTTTAAAAATCATCACAACGCGCAATCAAAACACTCCGCTTGAACAGAGATTGTGCCCTATCTTGAACCTTGATGTCTGGGAGCACGCCTATTACCTCAAACACTATAATATGCGCGCAGACTATATCAAAGATTGGCATCATATTATCAATTGGGATAACGCAGAGAAAAATTATAGAAATTGCTTGAAGGAAATCTCGATGCGGTAATTAGTGCCGCTTTAGTGCCTTTTTTCAACAACCTACATCAATGTCACGGCGCCGGTTAATGCATCGATTTCAATGTGTTCAATTGGCTTATCTTCCTCGGAAGCCTTATACTGCTTCATCGTGATTGTGCCTGCGCCCCGATTATATTCCATACTGTGGATATAGCGCACACCGTCACGCAGAGACTCTCGCGTCCCAACCCAATAAGGATAATCACCCAGATCCTTCATTTCCGAGATGCGATTCGATACCTCGACGGAAACACCGAGATCCGTTAAAAGCACATGCTCAAAATCACCGTAATCCCCGATTGCGGCCTCTCTCCCGATCTCCTTAAGATACGCTGCCGCATAGGCTCTTTCCTGTTGCTCTAATTCCGTGCAATCTGCGTCATCCGGGCTCACAGCGCGCGCAATATATTGCGCAGGGAACATTTTTCTAAGTGAGCTTTCGTAAAGACTCCCGTCCTGCGGAAATTCAATCTCGCGTAAAGTGTATGTATCATCCCGATGCTGAAAAATCAGCACGGCCGGTATGATTCCCGTACCCGAAACCTTCTCAAAGTTATCATTGATAAAGCCGTAATTGCCGGTCATCGTCAGCGCATATACTTTGACATCTCCGTCTGTTGTCTCCTCGCTGCCTAAGATGATATGCCCTTCGCCGGTGCACTCACCCTCTGCATATCGATCTTTAATCTCATCTCCGAGCAAAGCATTGCTCACCGCAGCATTGAGTGTTTGGAGCACATCACTCTCCTCGCTCATCTGTGCGGACGATGTGCATCCCACCATACACAATCCAAACAGAACCACAATCGCAGGCAGTATCATAATTTTCAATTTCTTTCTACTAGACATCATATCTCCAGCCTCCTGTCCTCTTATCTTTTAAGAAACTCTCTTTTGTCAGTATCCGATTCCCCGTACCCCAAAATCGTTTTCTTTATATACATTATATGCCATCCGCTATTTTTGCAAAGATAAATTTTTTAAAAAAATTTATTATCAGCTAAATAAAGCCGATGTCTCCAAAATCACGTGTATTTTACTGTTGAAAAATGGATTGACAGTTTGCAGTTCCGACAATTTAGCGCATTATTTTTTTCTTGCGGGGAATACTCCTATATAGCCGTAAAAAACGCAAAATCAAAAGGAGGATTTGAAGATGAATAACAAACTCGATGACACAATAAGCAAAGCAATGGGTGCCGTAAAAGAAAATACCGGTAAGATGGTAAAATCCGAAGCAACAGAATTAAAGGGAAAAATGCAGAGAATGGGTGGAAATATGACAGAACTCGGCGAAGAAGCTGTCAAGAACACTAAAGAAAGACTTGCCGGAAAAGCCAATGATTTTCTGGAAGAATATAAATCGAAAAGATAAATACAGCAGCTGTTTTCAGAAAACCGCATCGGACTGCCGGTGCGGTTTTTACATAAATTTGCATATGAATTGTGTATGCTTTGAGCTTGGTATGTTATAATTAAAATCACTAATAAAAAATAATTTTCGTATGAATTTTAAAATACATTTACTCTCGGAGGTATTATCTTGCAGAATAATTTAGCTATCGGAATATTAGCACATGTAGATGCAGGGAAAACCACGCTTTCAGAGGCAATGCTATTTAAGGCAGGTCATTTGAAGCGGCTTGGTCGTGTGGATCACCGCGATACCTTTTTAGATACAAATGAGATGGAACGCCGGAGAGGCATAACCGTCTTTTCCAAGCAAGCTATCCTTTCTTTTGGTGAAAGCACCTTCACCTTGATTGACACTCCCGGGCATATCGACTTTTCCGGAGAAGCAGAGCGCACACTTTCCGTACTTGATTATGCAATCCTGGTTATCAGCGGTTCCGACGGCGTTCAAGGCCATACCGAAACTCTTTGGCAGCTTCTTGCACAATATAACATTCCCACATTTTTATTTGTAAATAAAATGGATTTGCCCGAAACAAGCCGCAACGCTCTTCTCGAGGATATAAAAAAGCAACTGCACGAAAATTGTATTTCGTTTTCTGACAGGCAAAACGACCGAGGCTTTGAGGAAGAAATAGCTATGTGCGATGAAGAAACTCTCGCCGATTTTCTAAAAAACGATCGTATTGACGATGCCGCTGTGGCTTCCCTTATCCGCGAAAGAAAGCTTTTCCCATGTTTCTTTGGATCGGCACTGAAGCTTAAAGGAGTCGATGACTTTTTAAATGGGCTGCAACGCTACACGGCTACCCCCGACTACCCTGATGAATTCGGGGCTATGGTCTATAAAATTTCACGCGATGCTCAAAACAATAGGCTTACCCATTTAAAGGTCACAGGTGGAACCTTGACGGTCAAGGACTCTTTAAGTAATACCAATTCTGCTCGCCTGGACAATCTCTCAGGAGAGCTCCCTTGGGCCGAAAAAGTCAATCAGATACGAATATACTCGGGTGAAAAATATCAAACTACCGATAAGGCATTTCCCGGCACTATTTGCGCCGTAACAGGGTTAAATCATACATATCCGGGACTCGGGCTTGGTGTTCAAAACTCCTATCACTCTCCTACTCTTGAGCCTGTGCTATCCTTCCGATTGATTTTGCCGGAGAGCTATGATCCTCATGTGGCCTTGCGACAGCTTCGCGAATTGGAAGAGGAAGACCCACTTCTGGCTATTTCTTGGAATCAACAAACACAGGAAATTCACCTGCAGCTCATGGGCGAGGTGCAGATGGAAGTTTTCAGCCAAATTGTCTCGGACAGATTCGGCATGGAAATCACATTTGGCAAAGGAAAGGTCGTATATAAAGAAACAATCAGCGAGCCTGTGATCGGTATGGCTCACTTTGAGCCACTTAGGCATTATGCGGAGGTTCACATACTTATGGAGCCTGCGGAGCGAGGCAGCGGACTGCATTTTGATACTGCATGCAGCGAAGATATCCTAGCTCGCAATTGGCAGCAATCAATTTTATCGCATCTAAAAGAGCGCGAGCATGTCGGGGTTTTGGCGGGCATGCCTATAACGGATATGAAAATCACTCTTCTAACTGGGAAGGCTCATAACAAGCACACGGAGGGCGGCGATTTCCGCCAGGCTGCTTATCGCGCAATCCGTCAAGGCCTCATGCAAGCAAAATGCTTGCTGCTTGAACCGTGGTATCAATTTCGCCTCAATATACCCAACGAATCCGTGGGACGAGCTATGACAGATTTGCAAAGAATAACTGATGATATTTTTCTGTCCTCGTCTGATGACTCTCGGACATTCTTGACAGGGTCTGCTCCTGCTGTGCAATTACAAAATTATTCTTCTGAAATCGCTTCATATACTCGCGGGCAAGGGCGGCTTTCGTATACTTTCATGGGCTTCGCTCCCTGTCATAATCAAGAAGCTATCCTATCTGAGCAAAACTATGACGCCCAACGCGATGTGGAAAATCCATCGGACTCTGTATTTTGCTTTGATGGAGCTAGTGTTATTGTTAAGTGGGATGAAGTCAAAGAGCACATACACCTTAATTCCGGCTTTGTAATCCCGCAAGAGGGGCAACAGTCGACAGAAGCTGCACAAGCTGTCTATCGAGCAAATACACACGCAGAAAGCCCTAAAAAATCGCAAGCCGACTCGACTCTTAGCCTCGATAAGGCTTCATCATCACTTGATAAGGAGCTGCAGGAAATATATGAGAAAACATACGGGCCTGTCAAACGCCGAGATTTTCTGCCTAAGCCTATCAGGGCTCATAAAAAGACAGAGCCGATGCCGCTGAAAGGTCCGGCTCCCCTCATTTATGAAAAGCCTGATTACCTTCTTGTGGACGGATACAACATCATTTACGCCTGGGAAGATTTGAATATACTTTCCCAAGATAATATGGATGCAGCTAGACATATGCTGATGGATATCCTGAGCAATTATCGTGAGTTCCATGACCGAGAAATTATCTTAGTTTTTGACGCTTACAGGGTTAAGGGCGGGATAACCAAGACAGAACGATATCACAATATCACCGTTGTATATACCAAGCAGGCAGAGACGGCAGACACCTATATTGAAAAAACCACTTATCAAATGGGCAAGAAGCATAGAGTTACAGTTGCTTCCGCCGACGGCACCATTCAGCTCATCATCGGCGGCCACGGTGCGTTGCGCATCACACCGCGCGCATTGCGCGATGAAATCGAACAAACCGATGCTGATATTTCGGACATTATCAAGAAAAACCACCAGCGCGCGAAGCTCTCTTCCCGCATTACATTGCCAAAATAGCCGGACAGTAAAATTTTGCTGCCTGGCTACTCATTATTGATATGGTATATTTGATTATAATTATTTATTGGATTTTCTCCAAATTTTCATCTCATCTGCCTGTTTAATTAAATCTCCTCTGAACATCGGATGGCTTATTGAAATTAATGCTTCCGCTTTTTGCCATGAAGATAAACCTTTCAGGTTCACCTTCCCATATTCCGTAACTACATACTGCGTGTTTGCTCTTGTGTCCGTTACGACTGAACCGGTTTTCAATGTTGGTACGATTGTGGGTTTTAATTGTCCGTCCTTGTCTTGGAATGTTGATTTGAGACATATGAAGCTTTTACCTCCTTTAGATAAATATGCTCCCAATACAAAGTCAAGCTGCCCTCCGGCACCGCTAATATGTCTTAATCCTGCTGTTTCTGCATTAATTTGCCCAAACAAGTCAATTTCTACTGCATTATTAATCGAAATGAAATTATCCAGCCGTGAAATAACTCTCACATCATTTACATAATCAACAGCAGCACTAATTATTTGAGAATTATTATCGATGTATTTATATAATTTTTCCGAGCCTAGAGCAAAGGTGAAGGTTTGTTTAAATCTGTCAATGTTCTTTTTCGAACCATTAATTTTACCTTTTTTGGCAAGTTGTAAAAATCCGTCTACATACATCTCAGAATGTACGCCCAAATCCTTTATATCCGTATCAGCTAATAATGATCCCACTGTGTTTGGTATTGCTCCGATTCCAAGTTGAAGGCATGCTCCATTCGGTATCTCGGGAACCAGTAATTCGGCTATTTTAATATCTTCATCACATGGCGCACCGCTAGGTAGTATTGGCATTTTGGGATTTGACCCCTCAACTATATAATCCACGTTGGATATATGAATCCCTTCTTCGGGCCCACCCAAGCAGCGCGGCATATTTTTATTGGCCTCTACTATAACAACCTTGGCTTTCTCACATATCGCCAAGTTAAATGAAGAACAGGGACCAAAGTTAAAAAATCCATGTTCATCCATAGGCGCAACTTGAAGCATCGCTACGTCTACTCTTTCAATATTTTCCCTATAGTATCGTGGCACCTCTGAAAATCGCATAGGTGTATGAAAAACACATCCGTCTTTTATTCTCTTTCTTTCAAATCCACCCATAAACCATGAATTCCACGTGAAAACAGGGTTTCCGTTCTTATCCTTCTTATTTGCCTTTAAAACTTCCAAGTCTCTTAATGAAAGGGAGCCTCTTATATTAATATTCTCCAGCTCATCCGCCCTCTTGGAAAGCTCAATGTCAAGATCATATGGCAAGCTTGTAGCTAAACCGTAGTCCACCCAATCATTTGACTGAATTAATCGGACAGCATCTTTCGCTGATATTAGCTTATCCTTATATAGATTCATATTTTGCTCCTCCCTTTGCAAGAGGGCCCCTATCGAGACCCTCTCTTTGTTTCTAATTATTGGGGCTGATTATTCAGATAAACTTTTATACATTTCGGTATTTTCTATTACTTCCTTTTCTGCTTCATCGGAAAGCTTTTCCCCTTCTTGTGGGAATGTCCTGAATAATGAAGCATATCTTACCTCACTCATGATGAAATCCTTGTACGATTTTGTCGGCTCTTTCGAATCCAATACAAACGGATTTTTGCCTTCTTCCATCAGCTCAGGATTGTAATGATATAGATTCCAATATCCGGAATCAACGGCATCTTTAGATTGTTTAACGGAATAATTCATTCCTTTTGTTATGCCGTGATTAATACAAGGTGCGTACGCAATAATTAAAGAAGGTCCATTATAAGACTCAGCCTCCTTGATTACTTTAATCAATTGGCTCATATTTGCGCCCAATGCCACCTTTGCAACATATACGTTCTTATATGCCATTGCAATCAAGCCCAGGTCTTTCTTCGTAGTCTTCTTGCCGGATGATGCAAACTTGGCAACCGCACCTTTAGGTGTGGCTTTTGACGATTGGCCTCCCGTATTTGCATAAACCTCATTGTCAACGACTAATATGTTCACATCTTCACCTGAAGCCAGTATGTGGTCAACTCCACCATAACCGATATCATATGCCCAACCGTCTCCGCCATACATCCAAATTGATTTTTTAGAGAGATGTTCTTTGTTGTTCAAAATATAGTTCCTGGAATTTTCTAATTCACCCTCTACTTTGATCTCATTTAACAAGAAAATTACTGCGTCGCTGTAAACAAATGTCTGCTCTCCATCTTCTATGTGATCAAGCCAATCCTGCAATACCTTTTTTGCAGCAGCATCATTGATGTTATGAACTAACTTTGTAATTTCTAAAGCCAATTTTTCTCTTTGCTGCTGAACTGACAAGAACATACCCAGCGCCAGCTCTGCATTATTTTCAAATAAACAGTTCGTCCAAGCCGGTCCGAACCCGTCTTTATCTGCAGTGTAAGGATTTGTCGGGAACATTGCTGCCCA
>JAQWFH010000074.1 GCA_028704515.1 Eubacteriales bacterium | reverse complement strand
ACCATAGGCATCACCCCCTCAAAGAGAAAGTGACCGACCGCCAAACGGCAACTCTTATGCTATTCTAACATGTTTCCTATATAATTGATACCATATAATTTATGGGTTTCCATATTTTGGTTCGACGTTGCAAAGCATGCCTAAAATTAGCTTCGATAACGTTCTCAATATAGGTAAAATCCCGGCTCTGTTTTCCGTCTCCATTGATGGTAGGCTGCTCATCTTTCTGGAGCTGCTTGATAATAGGTATGACGGCAGCATAGACGCCATTAGGGTCCTGTCTTTTACCAAACACATTAAAATTGGTGTATTTGGTGTCAGACACCAAATACAACTCCATCATCGCTAACCATTGCAATCGCTAGCTTCTTATCCCAGAAGTTGTAAAAAGTGTCTGACGCCGTTATCTGAATGTGACAGAAATGCCAGATCTTTGTTCCGGCTCCAATTATCACATCGTCATCAATATAGCTACTTTCGTGTGCAAAAAAATCCTTTTCTATTCTGTTGCCTTTCATAAAGATTTTTGCCAGGCACGGCATCCAAATAATACATGGTCCTAGGTAACTTTGGTGTATTTGGTGTCTGACACCAAATACAACTCCGTTATCGCAAACCATTGCAATTGCTCACTTCTTGCCCCAGAAGTTGTAAAAAGTGTCTGACACCGTTATTGTATTTGAAAGATGAGGGTATCATATCCAATATCGCATTCTATGAACAAGGAAAAAAGAG
Source organism: Eubacteriales bacterium (assembly GCA_028704515.1). Taxonomy (GTDB): domain Bacteria; phylum Bacillota; class Clostridia; order Peptostreptococcales; family Anaerovoracaceae; genus UBA1440. Next base: position 2,839 of record JAQWFH010000074.1, on the reverse strand, counting down.
TGAAGTATTCGGGATCCGGGACTTTACCATTGCAGAAGACTTAAAGTCCGTGACTTGCCCCAATGGGGTTACAACAACCACTTTTGTTAAGATGGAGAAAACAAAAAAAGCATCAGCTTATTTACTGTTTTCCTTTACCAGGAAGCAGTGCAGTGCCTGTCCCTTGAAAGATCAATGCCTTCAAAAAAATAAAGAAGGGAAGCATAAGTTAAAGTTTCGAAGGCTTCAGGTTCCTCTTCGCTATGATGCAGCCCTTCAGGACTTAAAGCGAAATGAGATGTCGGAATTTACAAAAGCTTATGCGAAACGATTTAAAATAGAACGGCGATTTGGGACCATGGTGACCAATCATGGGCTGAGGCGAAGCCGATACATGAGTCTTGCCAGAACCAGTGTGCATATTATTATGGCCAATATGGCAAGTAATATCGTGAGAATGGTGAACCTGCTATGCGGCTCAGATATGGCTGCCGCCAAAGCATAAAAGCCCCAAAGAATGGGCTGATATGACAAACATTGGCGGTTAATTGCGATTAATCGGTAAATACAATCATATATATCATACCTATTATGAAGATTAAACAGTGAAAATTTCACAAAGTCATATAAGATGTTACGATGCATGCATCATTATGAATAGGATGCATAACCATTAGCTTTGATGTAACCTTTTCGGAGCTCTCTCTGACACCAAATACATTAATAGCATGTTTTTAATTAATTATGTTAACTTTCATATTCAGTATTTCCTAAATTATGTTTTGCAATATCAAACTTCTGGTATAAAACCTGCCCACAATCACTAATAGAAATATCAGATAATTACCAATTTTCCGTGAAGCGTGTTATTATAATATTAATTAGAACTTAGTAATTGAAAAAATATTTATTAGGTAGGTAATTGCGAAACGACATTAAAGAAGAAAGAAACAGAGGTTCGCTTGTGATAATCAGAAAAGAAGCAAACCGAAAGTGTAAAAGAGATAGGCAGCTTGAAAACTAAATGAGAATAAACGGGGAAAACGGCACGGAAGGCTTATCGGAGGCAGGTAAAGACACACCCGGTAAAACAGGTGCTAAGCAGGAAAGGCAATACAGATGCTAAGCGGCAATCAAAGGCCTGAGGCTTCGTATGTATTGACGGCGGTTTATCTTATCAGCAAGAGACACCGTGACAAGCTGTGTAATCCCGGCCAGAAGAAGGTCGGCGTGCAGGGTTTGAGCATTGCGTGTCTTTCGGTCCGAGACAAGAAGACTGTCCTTGAAATGGCAGATTGTTCTCTCTGCTATCGTGCGTACCTTGTAGGCGGCATCCCACTCATCCGTACCGCGTACTGTGCCGGGGAAGGTTCTGAGATCCTTTTCCGGATAGACGTAGAACATGCGGCCGCAAGGCGAATCGGTGCAGGGCTCTTCGCAGGAAGTGCGGCGTTTGGGCTTTCCGTCTTCGGTTACCCATTTCATCTTGGGACAGACGAACTTCATGGAAGGCCTTCCGCAGCGCAGGTGGGATTTGCTTCCCTCCCGCTTCATTGGGAGCTTGGGGTTCTTCGGACAACAGGGGCGGCCCAGTTCATCAATGATACAGTCCGGATATTTTGAATCTGACCTGGCATTCAATGGAATGAAGGCTTTGTTGAATTCAAGGTCCTTCAGAAGTCCTGCATATATATCGATGGTATCGAAGGCCGAATCACCCAGAAATACGTCAGGGTGGATCTGAGGATGTCTTGCAAAGAAGCCGGAAAGGGTTGGGATAAGCGCCTTGGAATCACCAAGGGACTTGTCCTCATCCGGGGAATCGGACTTCTTTCCGACTTCAATTTCCGGATGGGCAGCCAAGAACTTTTCGTCGTAGAAGGCGATGTCCCTGACAATACCCATACCGTTGGTGATCATGCCGAACTTGTAGACATAGCAGAAATGGCCGTTGATGTAGAGCTGCTTGACGGCAGGTTCAGAAGCGGCGCATGAGGGCATGGCCGCATAAGCCGCCTTGTATGGGTCAAAGGAGTCCGAAAGACCTTTTGCTTCCTTCCAGGCTTTCATGCTGCGGATGAGGGAATCGGCGTATTTGGGGTTGTTTTCCGTGACATAGGCTTCAATTCCGGAGGTATCGAAGATGGTCATGGCAGCGAGTTTGGGATCGATTTCAGTGCAGATGGGCTCAGTGATATCAACAAGCCGGTCGAACATATCCTTGAAGTCTGGCAGGAACTTCTGCTTGAAGCGTGTGAACTTGGATGCGTCAGGAACCTTGGTAAATCCGCAGAATTCGCGTAGCTCCTTTGAGAAACGCAGAAAAATGATGAGCAGGCTGTCTGTGGGTATGCTGAAGATGCGCTGGATAATGAGGGCCCATATAAAGCCTGTGAGTGGATGCTCCCTGGGTCTTCCAGTCCAGGCGTGGAAATTTCGCCTGAAGGAAAGCGGGATGAGTGAGTCGATGTCGATGTTCTGCTCAAGCAAGGAAAGGAATTTTGGCTTATCGCCGTCAAAAGCATCGAGACAGTCGGCATAGATGTAGGATAAGGAAAGTTGTTTCGATCTGAACATTTGTTTATAGCTCCTCTCTGTCATGTGATATATTGGATTTTCAACTAAATTATAACATATTTCGGTGAGGAGTTATATATATAACCTTAAAATTAATTGTTGAAATTTCAATAGTTTTGGAGGTTTCGCAATTAACTAAATATTTATTAGGAGTTGTAAGGAGACCAGCTATGAAAAGTCAACCCTAAATTGCAAAGAAATTTAGTTATTACGATAAACCTAAAAATGGGTAACCTTAACAAAGCCTCAAAGAGGCGAACCTTGAAAATTCAATAGTCAATAG
>JAQWFH010000005.1 GCA_028704515.1 Eubacteriales bacterium | reverse complement strand
AATAAGTAATATCCATAGCTTTTTATAGCTTATTTTCATACATGTTCCCTCACTTTAGATTCCACTATTTAATATATGTTTGGTACAACTACCATCAGTATAGCATTCGGTACACATTCTTTCAAATGTTTTCTATTATAAAACAGGGTTAAATTCACAATATGTTGTGATTATCAATTTGTTTCTTATCAACTCTAGCGAAGGAGTGGAGATTTTATATGTTATGTGGAGAATAAGCATCAGCATCAGTTATTGAATTCTTAACTCAAATTTAAAAGGCAGATTAACTATGCATCTAGTCCTCTGCCTTTATCGTATTTTGAAATTTATCAAATATACTAATCCTTCCTACGTAACTATAGCTACAACCACCCGAACCCCATCACAAACCTCTTTTTTTCTTCTACCTTCTCCAATCGACTCAAAAATTACGTGTTTTTGTTCATAGGCAAATTTTAATACAACATGCCGTTTTCCTTGATATTCAGCCATTTCTGCGCCTTTTTCTATTTCTCTATTTTCTGTATTCCTACCACGCACTCTATGTGTCTCGTTCGTGGGAACATATCCAGAATTTTATCAAAATGCAGAAATCTATCTACCATACCGACAAATTGGAATGAGGAAGTAATAAGTTCTAATTATTCAGATTCCGTATTCTTTTCATATTTGGGCATCCGATACCTTATAAAGATGCTATATGCGTTGGGATTATTATTTTTGCTGACCCTATGTCAATAGCACATCAATAGCATCCCTCCTACACCCCATTATTTATTTAATGTTTCGCACTACTTTATATGAGTGCCCCCAACCCCTCTTCCATCCCGAACTCACCCAACAAAGCCATATTCTTCTTCGATAAATTCAGCCCATACTCCGGCTTACTTTTTAAGCCGTCGTAGTCTTTGTCGCAGAGAAGGGCATTTGGTGTTTGCCAGGCCATTGCCGGGATCAGATAAGCTTCCGGCAGCTTTCCGTCCTCAAATAACAATAATGCAAGGTAGGTGTTCGGATCTTCAATGTTCCACTTTTCCTTCTGCATGAATACATAATTACTTTGCACGAACTCGCTCATCAATCTACCTTATTCTACCGGAAAATCCCTCCCTCGACAACAATGCATTTCACACCTCTTGGGTATTTTAAACAAATTAATGTTGCCAACGAAAAAACTCCCCGGTACCGACTTTCATCCGCACCGGGGAGCAATATTACCTTCTCATTCTACCCTTACCGCTTGTTCTTCTGCTTGATGTGCTTGAACATCTGCTTCATTTCTGCTTTACTGCCAAACATGCGGTTGATTTTTTCGTTTTCCAGCTGCCGCGCATTCAGGCCGTCATACGCCATTTCGCGTTGCAGCTTGCGGTAGCTTTCCAGACGTTTTTCCGAGATCGTTCCGTTCTCGATTGCCTCTCTGACGGCGCAGCCGGGCTCATTGTCATGCGCGCAATTGCTGTATTTGCATGCCAAGGCAAGGACCTCGATGTCTTCGAAGGTTGCCGCAAGGTCGCCTGTAAAGATTTGCAGCTCGCGCATCCCTGGCGTGTCGATGACGATGCCGCCGTTTGGCAATAGGAGCAATTGGCGGTGCGTGGTTGTGTGTCTGCCGCGATCGTCATCCGTGCGAATTTCTTTTGTGGCCAGGATTTCTGTGCCCATCAGCCGATTGATCAGCGTTGACTTCCCGACACCCGACGAACCGATCAAGGCACCGGTCTTGCCGGGCTGGATATAGGCAAGGATCGCGTCCAAGCCGTCGGCGTTTTCGGCCGAGCACACCACTGCATCTACGCCCATAGCGACCGTGGCAATTTCACCTAGTTTGAGGTCCACATCGTCACACAAATCGGCTTTCGTCAACACGATGACAGGCATTGCGCCGCTGTCCCAGGCGATGGTCAGGTATCGTTCCAAGCGCCTGAGGTTAAAATCGGCATTGAGCGACATGCAAATAAAGATGGTGTCTATATTGGCAGCAATGATCTGCTCATCATGCGTCGTGCCCGCCGCTTTGCGCGCCAAGCAGCTTGTGCGGCGCAGTATCTGTTGGATGACGGCATGACCGCTTTGATCGTCTGTCCTGTCCACCATCACCCAGTCGCCGACCGCCGGGAACTCGGCTCTGCAGTCTGCGTCATAGGCCAATTTGCCCGAGACAACGGCGCTGAGCTCCCCTTGTTCCGCGATGATCTTGTATTGCTCACGGTGCTGCTCGGAAACACGCGCCGGAAACAGGCCCGCATATGTCGTCGCTTGATTGATAAAATGATCGTTCATTCCCAGCTTTGTTAAATCTATTTTCATAATTGAATCCTCCAAAATTCATATTGATTTTATCTTGGAGGGCACTGTTTTATATTGCAATTCCCTCCGCTTCGGATACAATTGCCACAATCTCCGTTAAATTCTTTATTGTCATAAATATGTCTCCTTTCATCTTGGTTTTTAATTCACCTACCGCAGGCTCTCCACGGGTAGCATCTCGATATATCCTCGCCAACCCAGCGGTGAGAGCTGCATTCTTGGTGCGAGTGCCGGTGCATACCGATATCCGTAAACCTCCGGATTGAATGTGCCGATGCGCTCCATACAAATGCCCACTTCCGCTTCAAAGTCTTCGTCTTTGTACGGCTCTCCTTGGAAAACAATGAGCTTGCACGGGGATAGGTCAATGATGTCAAAGCCTTCCGGCACAGCGCCGTTATAATCGGCGGGCACTTCTACACCGTGTGCATAGCTGCCCGTTCCTGCCGGACGCATATTCTCCGGCAGCCAAACGCCGACCGGCTCATACAAAGCCTCCTTGATTTCACAGAGGACATCCCAAGCCGCTGAATTGTTCTGCGTGCCGCACCCATCTTCCGCTACATAGGAAAAGTAGTCCTCGGCACTTTTGCTCCGTTTCAGAATCAGCTTCCGCGCCGGACGTTCGACAATCTGCGTAAAAATTACTGCTGTTTTGTTCATATTTGTTACCTCCACATTTGAATTGGAACGATCGAGATAACGGTACGGAATCAACCACCCCTCGGGCACCGCATGGGTAGCGTACTTTTTGGGCGCAATGCCGAACCCGTTTGTAAACGCCCGCGTGAACCCTTCGTGGCTGTCAAAGACGAAATCCAAAGCAACATCAATGACTTTGCATTTGCCCAAGCGTAACGCATGGGCAGAAGCGGTCAACCGTTCCCGGCGAATATATTCAAACGGAGATAGGCCTGTTTCTCTTTTGAATACTCTGGCCGCATGATACTGGGAATATCCCGCTGCTTTTGCCACATCGCTCGCAGTGATCGGATCATGCAAATGCGCGGCAATATAGGCTTTTATCCGCGTCGTTGCCGCCGCGCTTTCGCTTGTTGTTTCACACACTGTTATCTCACCTCCTTGATTCAAATGATAAGAGGTCTTGGCCGGTATTTCTTGACTTAAAATGCACTTCTGTCGAAAACCTGTCTTACATATTTTACCGCAAAATTTTAAAATTGACAATCATACATTTACTGTCCCTGCCCTGCCTTTATACGTGAGTTCTCACAAATTAATACCTTTTGTTGCATCGGTAGTTACCGTAAATTAATATCTGCATATTATAGAATAATGAATAAGGAGGAGATGAATTATGTTATTGGAAGATTGGAACATGAAATGCGAGATCCCTTATGACCCCGGGGAGATTTGCCTGAATTTTGAGTAGTTTAATATGTTTGGTTTGTTTCAAAGGCGGTGGGCCGAATTGGGGCTTTTCATGAGAGCATATCGCCACGCCGCGATTGAACGTTCCCCCAGTGCACCGGCGCATGCGCAAAAATTATTAAGTGTGGCCGGAGATTTTCGCAATGCCATGATGATGTTCTACGGAGCGGAATTGGCCGATGATTTTAATGATTTGTTTACGAAGTTTATTGCCAATCCGATTAATATTATCGAAGGGTTCAACTCGAATAACCGTCAATTGATCGATCAAAGCTTAAGGAGTTGGTATAGTGATGCCATTGTGCTTTCTAATTTTCTCAACGGCATGAATTCATATTGGGATGCAAACCAATGGAGAATCTTCTTGCATCAATATATCCAATTGGAAATGGAAATGATTACGTCCGTGATAGCCAAAGATTACGAAAGAGAAATCCGCATTTTCGACCGCATGATTGATCTTGCCTCTATCATGGGATCATACATGGCGCGGGGATTGATGGCGCATCAACCACAGAGCGAGCCGCCCCCGACTCCTTGACGAAATTTGTTCGCAATACGCTTGCACAAAGTCTTCCCTTTACTTATAATATATCTGAATACCGAAACCTGTTCGGACAAGCTATCCCCGAAAATGAAAGGGACATATTATTATGATGAATCGCTACCGCGTAAATAAAAAATATCACTATCTTCTGTTGTTCACGGCTGCCGTGTACGCATATTTGCTTTTAAAAATCGTCATCTTTAAGACACTTGCCTCGCCCCTCGATTTGTTCACCGGCAATCATCCCGATCTTCGCTCTTTGAACATGGTTCCTTTCGATGGCATTTGGCTGCATGGTCTGTCTTTCGGATATAATTTACAGGCCATTATCGGCAATATCATTCTGTTTATACCCTTGGGGATCTTGTTGCACTTGCTCTTTGTCAACCGAAAATACCCTCTGCTCAAGAGCCTCGGCTTGGTTGTCGCCTCAAGTCTGTTCATCGAAGGTGTTCAGTATCTGGCCCGCATCGGTGTCACGGATATCAACGACCTTATTTTGAACACCGCAGGCGGTGCAATTGGCATTGCCATCGCGATCACGCTCATCAAATCCATCGGTGCGACCAATGCCAAAAAATCGGTGGCGATTTTGGGCGCTGCCATTGCAGCAATCTTGTTGATTCTGAATGGACTGCTGTTGTTTGCCAATTAAATCCACTTACCGCATCAAGGGCAGCACAACATGAAAACTGTTCCCTGTTGCCGCGTTGCTTTCCGCCCTGATCTTGCCGCCGTGCTCTTCGATAATGCCGGCTGCGATGGAAAGGCCCAGGCCAAAGCCACCGTGTGCGCTTCTTGCTTTGTCGAGACGATAGAAACGCGCGAAAATTTGTGCCAACTCCTCTGTCGGAATCGGATCGCCCTCATTCACCACCGTGAGCAGGGCATTTTTTTTATCCATTTCCTGCAGGCTGATTGTGATTTTCCCCTCCGGCGGGCAGTATTTAACGGCATTGTCCAGCAGGATAGCGATCAACTGCTGCAAGCGTTGCCGGTCGCCCTTGACCGCAAGCCCCTCCTGCACGTGATAAGAGAGCTTTTTCTTCTCGTCAAAAATAATCGGTTCAAATGTCAAAATGGCACTTTTGGTCAGGAAGCTAAAATCGACAGGCTCTTTTACAAGCTGTCGCTCTGTGTTGTCCGATTTTGCCAGAGCCAACAAATCGTCGACCAAGCGCTTCATCCGCAGCGCCTCGGCTTTGATGTGCCCGATCCGCCTTGCTGTTTTGTCATCGGTTGCGATTTCCGCCCGACTGAGCATGTCGGCATTGGAGAGGATCACCGTCAAAGGCGTTTTCAGCTCATGCGAGGCATCGGCAACGAATTCGCGCTGCCGTTCCCAGGCAAGCGCCACCGGTCGCACGGCCCACTGCGACAGCAGCACGCTGACGACGAAGAATGCTGCCAAGGCCAAGATGCCGATCAGGAGAGAATTGCGGATTAAATTTTTGATCATCTCTTGCTCCGCGGAGATATCCGCCAGTGCGATTCGCGTCCCGTCCGGGCTTTTCATCCAGCGCAGCCCATCATCCGACAGAACGCCGCCGTCGCCGGCATCCCGCATTGCCGCCCCGACAATGTCCGCAACCTCATCTTCCGCGATAAAATGCAGCTGATTCTTTATATTCAGGATTTCCCCGTTCTCATTCATTTCCGCAATCAGAACAGGCAGACGAAAATTTGCCGGAGCCGGGGCAGGGGTCGGGCCTGCCACTGCTTGTCCTGCCGGAGCCGGAGCCGAGTCTGCAACTGCTTGTCCCTCCGGTTCTCGCACCGGGCGCAATGCCTGCGGCATTGGTCGCTCGATTAACGCCTGTCTCAGCATCTCCTCCCCCATACGCTGATTGTTGGCCGCAGTCGACATCAGCATCGAGACAAAGATGACAAGCAAAATCAGCGTTACCACACTCATCAAAATCAAGATGAATTTGCAGCGCAATTTTTGTATCATTCCGCCACCTCCAGACGATATCCAATTCGGCGCACGACGATTATTTTTACCTTGGAACCGATATGTTCCAATTTTTTGCGCAAAAACGAGATATAGACCTCTACGCTGTTAATTTCTGCTTCACTGTCATATCCCCATACCTTTAAAAAAATGGTTTCTTTGGAGAGCAGTATCCCTTTGTTTGCGATGAGCAGACGCAAGAGCTCAAGCTCCTTTGCGCCCAGTCCGACGGAACGATCGCCGCAGGCAAGGAGGCTTGCGGAAACGTCGACAGCAATATCGCCAAAGACCGGTGCCTCAGCCTTTAAGTGCTCCCCTCTCCTTAAAATTGCCCGCAGACAGGCAAGCAACTCAGCGGTTTCAAACGGCTTGGTCAAATAATAGTCTGCGCCGTTGTCCAACCCTTTTATTTTATCGGACAGTTCCGTTTTCGCAGTCAGCATCAGCACCGGCGTCTTGATGTCATGTTCTCTTAAGCGGCGCACAATCTCAAAGCCATTCATTTTCGGCAGCATCACATCCAATATAATTGCATCATAGATCCCGGTGGCGGCTTGGTCGAATCCCGCCTCCCCATCATTGGCCACATCTGCGATATCATTGTTTTCCGTTATAATATCCGCCAGCGTTTCGGCCAGTCTTTTTTCGTCTTCCACAATTAAAATTCGCAAACGGCGCCTCCTTTTCTTGTCTTGATTCCTTTATTTTTTATATTGCGTTTATTATATCATACCCGGCAAGCTTAATTGAAGCTTAATCCGGCTGCGCGCGGATTCACCGAAACTTCACATTTGCCTTAAGCTTTATTTAAGGTTTTTTCTTTAAGATACGGGCAAAGGAGTTGATGGAATGGAAAAAATAAAATACAGGCACGAATACAAGCACACGATGAATCTGCTCGACTATTATGCGCTGAAACAGCGCCTCCGGCTTGTGGCAAAGCCCGACCGCCATGGAGACGAAGACAATCGCTATCGGATTCGCAGTCTATATTTTGAAACCCCAAACGATAAAGCATTGCTTGAAAAGCTTTACGGTCTGCCCAATCGCGAAAAATTCCGGATCAGACTTTATAACGGTAATGCAAACTTTATTAAACTGGAAAAAAAGAGCAAGCGGAACGACCTCTGCAACAAGCGCGCCGCGCCCATCACAAAAGAACAGGCGGAGCGGATTATCAATGGCGATATTGCCTGGTTGAAGAACTCAGGCGAAGCCCTTTTCGTCGAGCTTTATGCCAAGACGATTTACCAAGGACTCAAGCCCAAAACCATCGTCGATTATTGGCGCGAGGCGTACACGTACCCTTATGGCAATGTGCGCATCACCTTTGATGCCGATGTCAGGACAGGGCTCTATTCGACGGCACTGTTCGCACAAAATCTCCCGAGCGTTCCGGTCCGAGAACCGGGGCTGATTCTTATGGAGGTGAAATACGACCAGTATATGCCGGATATGATCCGCGACTTAATTCAGACAAACACACGCAAAACACAGGCATTTTCAAAATACGCGGCTTGCCGCATTTACGGATAAGGAGAAATTTCTATGACTTTTAATGATTTATTCAAATCGAGTATTCTCGAAAATATCACGAGCTTTTCCGCCCTTGATATGGGCATCGCCATGGGCTTTGCCTTTATCGTGGGGCTGTTCATCTTTTTTGTCTATCAAAAAACCTATACGGGCGTCATGTATTCTTCGAGCTTTGGCATCTCTCTCATCGCAATGGCAATGATTACAACGCTCATCATTCTCGCCATCTCGTCGAACATTATTCTTTCCCTCGGTATGGTCGGTGCTCTCTCGATTGTGCGATTCCGCTCCGCCATCAAAGAGCCGCTCGACATCGTGTTTTTATTCTGGGCGGTTGCAGCGGGGATCGTTCTGGGCGCAGGCTTTTTGCCGCTTGCCATCCTCAGCTCTCTGTTTATCGGCATTGTCCTTGTCTTGCTCGCCAACAAAAAGAGTGTTGATGCCCCCTATATCTTGATCATCAGCAGCGACAACGAGGTTTCTGAGGAGGCGCTTTTACAACAAATTTCCGCCGGTGTCAAAAAACACAGTATCAAGGCGAAGACCATTTCCGATTGCGGGATGGAATTTACCTTTGAAGTGCGCCTGAACGGTGATTCGACCGGATTTATCAAAGAAATCAAGCGTGTTGCGGGTGTGAGAAGTGCAGCGCTTGTCAGCTACAACGGTGACTACATGTCGTAAGGAGGACAACGAGATGATAAAAAGCAAAGGTTTCGGCGTTGCGGCGGTGCTTTTGATGGTTGCCGCCGCCCTTCTTGTAATCTTCGCCTGCGTGAACCCTTCCTTCTTTTCTTCGCTCACAGGCACGCCTGCACCCGCATATGCAGCCGCTATGAATAAGGAAGAACTCATCGATTTGCAAATCATTGCCGATGAAGACGAATGGGCATCTCTGTTGGAAAATGCAACGAGCGAGGAATACATTCCCGCCACTGTCATCATCAACGGAGAGAAGTTGGAAAATGTGGGCATCCGTGCCAAGGGCAACTCCAGTCTGAGCACGGTCGCCCGTGATGAAACGAGCGATCGTTACAGCTTCAAAATCGAATTCGACCACTATATTTCCGGGCAGACATGGATGGGACTTGATAAGCTCGCCGTCAACAATATATACGGCGATGCAAGCTATCTGAAAGAGTATATCTCTTATGACATTATGGATTACGTCGGTGTTGACGCGCCGCTCTATGCCTTCACCGATATATCGGTCAACGGCGAAACATGGGGTCTCTACCTTGCCGTGGAAGCCATTGAGGACAGCTATGCGAAAAGAGTCTACGGCAGCAATCACGGGCAAATTTATAAGCCCGAGAGCATGAATATGGATATTGGCGGACAATTGCCGCGAGCACCAAATGAAACTGGAAAATCGCCGCAAGCAACGAAGGAAAACGAAGAACTGCCGCAAAACATCAATCCCGACCGGAAAGGCGGATTCTCCGACGGCGGAATGTCGGGCATGACTTCAAACGCTGTTTCCCTGCAATATACGGACGATGATATTTCAAGTTACACGGCAATCTTTGATAACGCGGTCTTCGATGCAACCGACAAGGACGCCAATCGTGTCATTGCGGCACTGAAAAAGCTTTCCGCGGGAGAGGATTTGGCAGAGACCGTCGATGTCGGGGCTGTATTGAAATATTTTGCTGCCCACACGGTCGTCGTCAACTTGGACAGCTACGTCTCCAATATGGGTCACAATTATTATTTGTATGAAAAAGACGGTCAATTGACGATCCTGCCGTGGGATTACAATCTGGCCTTTGGCGGTTTTCAATCGGGCAACGCCTCCGATGTCGTCAACTTTCCAATCGATACCCCCGTCTCCGGTGTTACTTTGGCAGACAGGCCGTTGCTTGGTAAGTTGTTGGAGGTAGAAGCATACGCCGATCTGTATCACACATACTTGCAAGAAATTGTCACCGGTTACTTTCACAGCGGCTTGTTTGAGCAGACTGTCGATGCGATGGATACGCTGATTGCCGCTTATGTCGAAGCCGATGCAACTGCCTTTTACAGTTATGACGAGTATCAAACGGCCGTTGCGGAACTGAAAGAACTCGGCTTGCTCAGAGCGCAAAGCATTGAGGGCCAGCTTGACGGTACAATTCCCGGCACCACGGAAGGGCAAAAATCCGCTCTCGACGCGCTTGTCGATGCCTCCGGCATCAATCTGAACGCCCTCGGCGGTCAAGGCGGCGGTGGCGGCTTCGGTCAGGGCGGCGGTGGCGGCTTCGCCCCCAACAATGCCGGTTTCGGTCCCGGTGGCGGCGACGATTTCGATCCCGGTGGCGGTGGTGGCTTCGGCCGGGGCGGTCAGGGCGACGGGGGTGGTTTTGCCCCCATCGGCGGCGGTTTTGACGACCCCAACAGCAACGATCGAGGAGAACCCCCGAATTTTAGCGCGCCCGAAATGGAGAGCGAAATGCCGCAAATGCAGGGTGAGCGCCCTGAAATGAACAATGGCTCGGGAAATAATTCCCCTGGTAATTCGCCCCCAAACGCTTCGGCCGAGCAACCCACAGACGTGCAACTTAAAGACGCACAGCCTGCAAGCACTTCAACTTATGATGCGGCTGCGCTCCCGGTTCTGTTCGGCTGCGCCGTGCTTCTCTCGGCGGGACTTCTGTTTGTCATCTTCTTCAAAAGAAGAAGGTAGCCAGCAAAAAGGGGAAAAGATTACTGGTAAAATAGACCGAAAAAGCCCTCCCTTGCAATTGCCTTGGGAGGGCTTAGTATTTTTTCCTGTTTTGTACCGCTTACGACCGCGCCTCGCATTCGCATCCGTGCTGCTGCGCTTCGTCCTTCTTTTCCCGGGACATAAGCATTTCAACCGCTTCTTCCGGCCCGATTTGTCCATTTATTACTTGATATATGCATTCGGTTATAGGCATTTCAACATCAACCTTCTTTGCAAGGCTGTAAGCAGCCTCTGTGGTGTACATGCCTTCTACTACCATGCCTATTTTTTCAATTGCTTCGCTCGGAGGGACTCCCTCGCCTATCATAATGCCACAGCGTCTGTTACGCGAGTGCATGCTCGTGCAGGTTACAATGAGATCTCCGATTCCGGCAAGACCGGAAAATGTCTGTGCCTGAGCTCCAAGCTTCACCCCAAGCCTTGTTATCTCTGCGATACCTCTTGTCATCATTGCCGCCTTCGCATTATCCCCAAAGCCCATGCCATCGGAAATTCCGGCACCTAGTGCAATAATATTCTTAAGAGCTCCGCCAAGCTCCAATCCCGTTACATCTGTAGATGTATATATCCTAAAGCGATTTGTCATGAAAATTGCTTGCGCTTCTCTGGCGGTTTCAATATTTCTCGAGGCAACCGATACCGTCGTCGGCATATGTGTGCCCACTTCCTCGGCATGTGACGGTCCGGACAATGCAACATATCTTTCATCCACAAAGTCCTTTCCAAGAAGCTCCTCTGCAATCTCTGACATTCTCTTAAGCGTCTTTTGTTCGATGCCTTTAGCTACATTTACAACCATATTTTCCTTACTGATATAAGGGAGGGCGCTTTGCAGTGCGCTTCTGAAGTGCTGTGCCGGTGCGGCGAAAAGAACAACATCTACACCGTTAAGGTCTTCCTCAAGTGACGATGCAATCGTTAAATTTTCCGAGAATTTAACGCCGGGAAGGTATCTTACATTCTCCCCATTTTTCTGCATCTCCTTAACGTGCTCAGCATTCAAGTCCCATATTCTTACTTCATGCCCTTTTACTGCAAGGGTCTGTGCAAGTGCTGTTCCCCAGCTGCCTGCGCCTATAATTCCAATCTTCTTCATAGCTCCTCCGTTTCACTTCTTGAAATTAAGTTTCGGTTCCTCTCCTTTTAACAATCTATGTATATTGCTTTTGTGCTTATAGATTATAATCAATACCATCACGAATATCCCCGGCAAAAATTGCGGTGTAAGTATCCACGCTAAAATCGGGGCGGACATAGCTCCCAATACAGAGCCGGCGGACATACGCTTAGTTATTAAAACGATAAGTGCGACTATCCCCAATAATGAAAATCCCAAAAGCGGAGATATTGCGGTAATTGCACCAAATGCCGTTGCAACTCCCTTGCCACCCTTAAACTTAAAGAAAACCGGCCATATATGCCCTACAAATACCGATACGGCACATATAAATGGCAGATTCGCTTGCCACCACCCCTCGATTATCCACGAATAGGCTGCTAAATATCCGAGATTTACGGCAAAAATGCCTTTTGCTATATCTATGAGCAAGGTGATTATCGCTGCTTTTTTGCCAAGCACTCTGAGCGCATTTGTAGTTCCGGCATTGCCACTGCCCTCGTGCTTAATATCTATACCATAAATCTTGCCTATAATAATCGCGGGAACAATATTCCCTATTAGGTATGCCGAAATTATTACGACGACAACTAAAAGCAATCCTAATAAACTTATATCCATTACTCTTTTTCTCCTTTTTCCCTGAAGACAAATTTTATAGATGTGCCTTCAAATCCAAAGCCTTCCCTAATCTTATTCTCAAGATATCTGGCATATGAAAAATGCATCAGTTCTCTCTTGTTTATGTGGAAGCTGAATAAAGGTGGCTTTACGCCGACCTGCGTTACATAATAAATCTTAAGCCTCTTTCCTTTGTCTGAAGGCGGCTGTTTCATCATTGTTGCATCCGTGATGAGGGAATTCAACTGCCCTGTCGAAACTCTTAACGTCCTCTTTTCAGAAACATAATCTATGAGGTCTATTACATTTTGAATCCTTAGATGTTCAAGCACTGATATGAAAACTGCCGGCGCATAAGCCATGAACACAAGTTCCTTCTCTATCTCTTTCTTATAGTCACGCATTGTGTTCGTTTCTTTTTCGACAAGGTCCCACTTGTTCACTACAACTATAATGCCTTTGCCCGCTTCGTGCGCAAGACCGGCGATTTTTTTATCCTGGTCGGTCACGCCTTCCTCCGCATCTATCATAAGAAGGGCTACATCACATCTTTCGATAGCACCTATCGCTCTGATAACGCTATATCTTTCAATATCTTCATTGACCTTGCTTTTTCGCCTTATTCCAGCAGTATCTATCAGGATATATTTTTTTCCTTCGCGCTCAAATGGCGTATCTATGGAATCGCGGGTCGTGCCCGCTATTGGCGATACAATAACTCTGTTTTCGCCCAGAAATTCATTGATAAGCGAGGATTTCCCTACATTAGGTTTTCCGATTACAGCAATTTTAGTCGTATCTTCGTCATCATCCTCCATGCCTTCTGGGAATGCTCCAACGATCTCATCGAGGAGGTCTCCAAAATTGAGCATATTTGCAGCTGAAATTGCCATAGGCTCTCCGAGCCCAAGTTCATAAAAATCATAAAAATCCTCTGGAAGCTTAGGCGAATCTACTTTATTTACGACGAGGATTACTTTCTTGCCTGTACGTAAAAGCATTGTAGCTACTTCCCTGTCGGCTGATGTAAGTCCTTCCTTGCCATCGGTCAAAAACAATATTACATCTGCCATATCCATAGCTACTTGAGCCTGCTCCCTCATCTGAGAGAGAATGATATCCTTGCTCAGGGGTTCAATGCCGCCCGTATCGATAAGAGCAAAATGACGGCCGTTCCATTCAGTTTCCGCATAAATTCTGTCACGCGTTACTCCCGGAGTATCCTCTACAATTGACAGCCTCCTACCGATAATCTTATTAAAAAATGTTGATTTCCCTACATTTGGTCTGCCGACAATGGCAACAATAGGCTTACTCATCAAAAATCCCTCCGATAAATTCCGACGGCACAAAAGGTTTTAAATCTTCAATGCTCTCTCCCACTCCTACGAATTTTATTGCCATGTCAAATTCGTCGGCTATCGTTATAGCTATACCGCCCTTGGCAGTCCCATCGAGCTTTGTGATTATAATACCGGTGATATCCGCCACCGCACCGAATTCCTTTGCCTGCGACACGGCATTCTTCCCTGTGGTCGCATCGAGTACCAATATAGTTTCTCGCGCAGCTTCGGGCCATTCTCTGTCTATGACCTTGTTCATCTTTTCAAGCTCAGCCATCAAGTTTTTCTTTGTCTGTAATCTTCCGGCGGTATCGCAGATGAGAACATCTATTTCTTTTGCTTTTGCGGATTGAATGGCGTCAAATATTACTGCCGATGGATCCGCGCCTTCTTGATGCCTTACGACGGTCGTCGAGGTTCTATCGCCCCAAATCTCCAGCTGCTCTGCCGCTGCTGCCCTGAAGGTATCTGCAGCTGCAAGAAGAACGGTTTTATTCTGAGCCTTTAGTCTATGTGTTAGCTTTCCAATCGTCGTCGTCTTGCCGCCACCGTTGATGCCGATCATAGTTATGACAATTGGTACATCCGGGCATAGCTCGTTTCGCTCGCCTTTGTCGACAAGCTCTTCCATTATATCACGTAGTCCCTCTTTTACTTTCTCTGGATTGTAGAGATCCTTGCTCTTTATATCGTATCTCAGCTTGTCTATTACCTTCATGGTGGTTTCCATGCCGATGTCAGAGGTAATAAGAATCTCCTCAAGCTCATCTAAAAGCTCGTCATCTATCTTCGCCCTGCCCTTGATGGCATCGCTAATCTTGTCCGACATTCTTCCAAAAAAGGATTTTTTCTTCGTCAGATTCATTATAATTTCCTTTCCGTGTGTTAAATCTATATCTTAAATTTCAAAATCATCGTCCATTTTTAACGAAATAATTTTGGATACACCTTGCTCAGGCATCGTCACACCGTACAAAATATCGGCATATTCCATAGTAGCCTTTTGATGCGTCACAAGAGCAAATTGTATATCATTAAAGTTTTTAAGGTACTCTGCAAAGCGGGTAATATTAGCATCGTCAAGAGCCGCCTCAACTTCATCAAGTATGCAAAACGGCGTCGGCTTTGTTTTCAGAACAGCAAACATCAATGCTATCGCTGTCATCGTCTTTTCACCGCCGGACATAAGATTTATGTTTTGAAGCTTCTTGCCCGGAGGCTGTGCGATTATTTCAATGCCGGTTTCAAGCGGATTGCTTTCATCCTCCAGCGTAAGCTGGGCTGTACCCCCGCCGAAAAGCGACTTGAATATCTGCTCAAAATTTACAACAACCTTGTCGAAGTTTTCCTTAAAACGCATCTTGATAGTCTTATCCATATCCTCTATGATGGCTTTCAATGAGGAGGATGCTTGAAGAATATCCTTTTTTTGTTCTGTTAGAAATTCGTACCTCTCCGACACCGAAGCGTATTCCTTTATAGCCCCTACATTTACTTCTCCAAGTTCCTTAATCTTGCCCTTTATCAATCTCGATTCTCTAACGGAGGCATTCATGTTGAAGTCTTTTTTCCTGAATTCAATGGCCTGAACATATGTAACTTCGAATTCTTCCCAAAGCTTTTCTTTATAATGCTCAAGCTGTGTCTCGTTTTTTGCCTGTTTTATCTCTATTTCATACTTTGAATTTTGAAATCCCGTGAGCTTTGCATCACATTCCGATTTGATTGCGGTCTTCTCCGTTCTTTCCTGGGATAAGGCCCTTTTTTCTAGCGCCAACTCTTCAGCGTAATACTCTATATATTTCTTATCCTCTTGTCTTTTCTTGAGAATATCACCTATACCCTCATGTGAGCCTGTTATTTCAGCGCCAGATGCAGCTAAAGCATCAAACTCCTTTGTCTTGTCAAGCTTACTTCTTTCCAGCTCATTTATAGACTGCCTAACCCTTCCGATCATATTGTCGATTCCGGCTCTTTGCTCAGTATAGGATGCAGCTGATAATTTCAGCTTAGTCATTTCATCGCTTATGTTGTCAAGAGCTGTTCTTTGAGTGCGGAATGTGTCGGTTGCAATCTCTATCCTTTGCTCAAATTGGATTGCTGTTCGCTCAGCTTCATCCGCATCATTAAGCAAAGCCAACGTCATTTCATCAGATTTTTCGAATTCGCTTTCTATCGATTTGAGTTCTCTCTCATGTTTTAATATACTATCCTCAAGGTCTTTTAAGACGTTTACCGCAATTTCGATGCGGTTGTCGGAATTCAATACCGCAATTTCAATGCTACGATTTTCTTCTTGAAGTGAGTTTAATTGAAGGGAAATTTCCTCAAGCCTGTCCTTAGTTTGCTCGACTATTGCAAATTTTATTTTTTCATCCTGTTTTTTCCGGGATAACTCTTCCGAAAGATTTTCGATTTCTGCCTTTCTAACCAGAAGATTGCCTTTATCGCTACGGTAACGCCCGCCCGTTATAGCTCCTCCGGCGTTGATTACCTCCCCTTGTAGAGTTACGACTCTCAAGCCCTTTTGAGACGCCGCCGCAAGCCTTATAGCGTTGTCCATATTGTCTACAATCACGGTTCTTCCGAGAATATATCTAAATACATTCGTATATTGAGCGTCGAATTCTATACAATCCGTTCCGTATCCCAAAAATCCTGCCATAGCTTCGATGCGGTCTTCCTTATATGTTCCGCCTTTTATAGATTTCATAGGAAGGAATGTAAGCCTTCCGGCTTTGTTTTCCTTGAGAACTGAAATTGCTTTTTTTGCACAGATCTCATCTGTACAAATTATATTTTGCAATGCTGCGCCCATAGCTGTTTCAATTGCAACTTCATAGCCTTTTGGGGCCTTCATAAGCTCGGCTGCAACGCCGCGTACTCCGGCGAGACCTGATTTCATTATGTATTTTACTGCATTGTTATAGCCTTCGTAATTATCCTCCATCTCTTGGATAGTCTTTATCCTGCTTTCAAGCCTCTCCGCGGCAAGGTTTAATTCTGTCGTTTCCTTTTGAAGAGCATCTCTTTTCGCCTTCAAGTTTTGATATTCAACGAAGGTTTTTTCTTGCTTTTCTTGCAGCGCTCTTCTATTTTCAATAAGTGAAACTCTTTCGGCTTCGGAAGCCGATTTCGCAGTCTCTACCTGCTTCTTTTCGGTCTTTGTATTCTCGCTTTCAGCTAAAAGCTCTTCTCTTCTTTTTTCAAGACTACGCACGAGATTTTTAATGCTTACGGCCTCACTGCGTTTTGATATAGCTTTGCTGTGAAGCGTATATATCTCGTTTTTCATGGAATCTATCTTTTCAGTTTCCTTGCCTGTAACTTCAGACAGTTCGTTGAATTCCGCAATTTTATCAGTAAGCTCTGCATTTAACTCGCCAAGCTTTTTATCAATATCGGCACTCTCTTCATTAAGCAGAGAAAGACTTTCGCCTTCGACTGTGCACTTTTCTTCAATTGACGCAAGCTCACCTGTTAATCTTTCCTTGCCTGCCTCTATTGAAAGGAGCCTTTCCTTGTCTACATGGATTTTGCCTTCTGCATCGTTTATTTCACTGATGATTGAAAGAAGCTTGCCGTTGTTTTCTTCAATAAGTGTTTCGACTTCACTGAGTCTTTCATCACTTTCCGCAAGCTCTTTTTCAAGGGATTCCTTTTCTTTTTTTGTATCATCTATCGATATTGCAAGCTCAGAAACATCATCCTTCATATACTCGGACTTGAGCTCTAGGGCCTCTATATTTTTGAGAGTTATATTTATTTCTAATGTTTTAAGGGTTTCTCTAAGCTCAAGGAATTCCCTCGCCTTAAGGCTGTCTTCCTTAAGTGTTCCTATGCGGTTCTCTATCTCGGACAATATATCGTTTACTCTGTCGAGGTTTGCATTTGAGGATGCTAATTTTTTCTCAGCTTCAGCCTTCCTCGTCCTATACATTACGATTCCCGCTGCTTCCTCAAATATCTCACGTCTGCTTTCGGGCTTGTTTGATACGATTTCTGCAATTTTACCTTGTCCTATCAGAGAATATCCATCTACGCCGATACCCGTGTCCATAATTAATTCTCTGACGTCTTTTAGCCTGCAGCGATTATTATTTATGAGGTATTCACTTTCTCCCGAGCGATACATTCTCCTAGTTATCGCAACCTCGTTGTATTCTATCGGCAAAAAATTATCGCTATTGTCAATTACAATCGTAACCTCTGCCATTCCTCTAGATTTACGGCTTGCTGTCCCCGCAAATATTACCTCATCCATCTTGCCGCCACGCAGTGCCTTTGGGCTTTGCTCTCCGAGCACCCACCTGATTGCATCAGAAATATTACTCTTACCGCTGCCGTTCGGCCCCACTATGCAAGTTATTCCTTTGCCAAATTCAATACTGACGGGCTCTGCAAACGATTTGAAGCCGTGCATGTCTATCCTTTTAAAGTGCAAGGTCTTCACCTCTTTCCAATGCCTGTTTTGCAGCATTTCTCTCAGCTTCTTTTTTGCTCTTGCCCTGCCCTTTGCCTATTACCGTTTTATCGCAAACAAGCTCGACAAAAAATGTTTTATCGTGATCAGGTCCTTCCTGATCCACAAGATTATATTGAAGTGACTTGCCGTGTATCTGCACCTTTTCCTGTATCTCCGATTTGTAGTCAATGTGCAGGCGCCCTGAAAGCGCATCATCAAATATCGTCCCGAATTTACTCAATACAAACCTTTTGGCAGCATCATAACCGCCATCAAGAAATATGGCTCCTATCACGGCTTCGACAGCATCGGCTATAATAGACTCCCTGCTTCGGCCGCCGCTCATTTCCTCGCCCTTGCCCATATTGATATATTTTCCCACATTAAGACTCATCCCGAGCGATGCAAGCGACCTTTCGCAGACAATCTTTGCTCTTATCTTTGTCAATACGCCTTCTTCAACGTTTTCAAGTCTTTTATAGAGTTCCTCACTTACTATCGCATCAAAAAAAGCATCGCCTAAGAATTCCAGCCTCTCATTATTTAATATATCATTTGACTTACTAACCTTTATATATGAGCTGTGAGTCAATGCTTTATTTAAAAGAGCCGCATCCTTGAATTTATGCCCTGATATTTTCTCAAATTCCGGATTGTTCACTTATCCCTATCTCCTCAAGTTCTTCTACCGCATCCTGTATAATTTGTACTATATTTTGATTGGCGTACGGCAGTCCTTTTATTATGGAATTTCTTACACACTTTGCATCCGAGGAGCCGTGCATCTTTATAACCGCTCCCTTTACTCCCAAAATAGGTGCTCCACCATATTCTTTATAGTCAAGCTCCGATTTGAGTTCTTTCATTTTCGGAAGGAGCAACGCCGCTCCTATTTTTGCAATAGGCCCATCTGTAAACACTTGCTTCAGTTTTCTCAGTATGTTCAGAGCCAAGCCCTCTGTTAGCTTCAATATGACATTTCCTACAAATCCATCGCATACGATTACATCACAAACGCCGTAAGCAACATCCCTTGCCTCTACATTACCTATAAAATTTATTCTGCTTTTTTCAAGAAGTTCATAGGATGCTTTTGTAAGAGTGGATCCTTTTGTTTCTTCCTCACCGATGTTTACAAGCCCTACAGTAGGGTTGCTTCTGCCTATAACGCGCTCCATATAAATGCTTCCCATTGTCGCAAATTCGAGAAGATTTGTCGGCTTACATTCTGCATTTGCTCCTGCATCAACAAGAAACGACGGCTTACCTCCGATTATCGGGTATACCGTTGCAATCGCGGGTCTATCTATGCCCTGTATTCTACCGATGATAAATAAACTCCCCGCCATCAGTGCACCACTGTTCCCCGCGGATATGAATAAATCACCTTCTCCGGATTTTATCATTGTAAGGCCCTTGACCATTGAAGAATCCTTCTTGGTACGGATTGCCTTGACCGGCGCATCCCTATTTGTTATTACTTCGGATGCATGTACGACCTTTATTTGATTTTCGTTGTATTTACCCTTGAATTTGTTTAATTCATTATTTATTTCGTCTTCTATGCCTATTATTATTATTTCATCCTTTATTTCATGCGTAGCTTCAACTGCACCCTTTATGATTTCAAACGGCGCATTGTCGCCTCCCATTCCATCAAGCAAAATTCTCATCTATTGTTACCTTCCTTTCGAACACACATATACGGGGTATATTATACCATATACCAATACTTTTTTCAAAAAAAGTTATAAAATAGCCATTCCTTTGGCTCTCTCGGCATATGCTTTACAATAAAAAGAAGATGGAGAGGGGAAAGCATGGAAAACCGGGAAGAAAAAATATTAGAAACCAACAGAGCAGAGCTTACGGGTATTATTTTATCTGAGCCTTATTTCAGCCACAAAACATATGGTGAGGCTTTTTATGAACTTATTCTTGGCATAAATAGGAAGAGCGGCTGCATGGATTGTATTAAGGTAATGGTGTCTGAAAGAATTTTAAGAGGCAAATGCAACCTTATAAATCAGTGTGCCTCTGTGATCGGCCAAATCAGAACGTACAATGAAGAGATTTGCGGAAGGAGCAAACTCAATATCGTTATATTTGCAAGAGAATTCGCTATTGCCGATGAGTCTGCCAGGTGCTGTAATATCATATATCTGGACGGCTTTATATGTAAACCTCCGATAAGGCGTACTTCACCTCTCGGGCGCGAGATATGCGATATAATGCTGGCTGTAAACAGGATGTACAATAAATCAGACTACATACCTTGCATTGCCTGGGGCAGAAATGCCGCATATGCGGGCGACTTGTGCGTAGGTGCCCGTCTATGCATAGAGGGAAGGATGCAGAGTAGGGAGTACAAGAAAAGAGATTGCGAAGGCAACTTTACGGTACACACGGCATACGAAGTATCAATTTTGAAGATAAATGGATAGAGAAAAGGAAAATACAAAGGCCGGCGTAAGCAATTTTAAAAAATTCGAAAACTCCTATTTATCGGGGTCCCAAACCGCTTTGTGCCGGCCTCTTATCTTCTATTATTGTATTTTGAGTCTCATTATTTGAGGATGACAGGTCTTGCCGTATTGTGGACAAGTAAAGCATTCGAAGAATTGCGGCGCAGCCTGTGCCTCCACCTGCTTGAAGCCGGAACGAGCGAAAAAGCCCGGTGCACGAGCAACCAGATAAAGCTCGTCACCTTTCAATGCCTTGATTTCTTCTATCACTAAATCAAGGAGGAGCTTACCTAATTTGAGATCACGATATCCTTCTTCCACAGCTATTCCGTCAAGAATATAGCGCCCTTCTCTTCTTGCGAGCGTGGCTGCGGCAACAAGAACTTTGCCGTCCGATATTTTCCAGGCTTTCAGAGTATCTGTCGGAACGGGTTCCTCCTCCGATATTTCAAGACCGTTTTTTTCAAAGAATTTCGTTAAAAGGTCGTATTCCGTGGTGAGTTCAATTTTTAAATTTTCAATCGTTTTCATTAATTGTACCTCCGCTACCGTCTTCCCTCAGGCGCAAATACCTTGAGTTTCTTATGAAGAACCGTAAATTTCATTGGGAATTTTT
This sequence comes from Eubacteriales bacterium, assembly GCA_028704515.1. Classification (GTDB taxonomy): domain Bacteria; phylum Bacillota; class Clostridia; order Peptostreptococcales; family Anaerovoracaceae; genus UBA1440. Next base: position 35,444 of record JAQWFH010000005.1, on the reverse strand, counting down.
CGCCTTCTTCGCCGTCAACATCGGTAGAAACATCCTCATCGGCTTCAATGTAAAGCTCTCCGGTCTGAAAATAAAGTACATTTTTATTTTCGGTGTGGCTTCCGTAAAGAACATTGAAGAAAAGAGGTGCCATCTCATGAAGTGCCATCTTCCTGAAGAGGAGAACGTCGAGCAAACCGTCGCTTGCATCGGCATCAGGGGAAATCTTCTTAAATCCTCCCGCCGAAGAACCGTTCATTACCACCATAAAATACATATCTTCTTCGCCGGTGTACTCCTTGCTGGTCAATCTTACTTTTATAGGATGAAGATGAGTAACTTCAGTCAAGCCTTTCAAATAATATGCCATAACGCCGATCGTGTTTTTTAAATTCGGGTCCGTCTTTTGTGAAACTCCGACAAGCTCACCCATCGCCGCAACATTGATAAAGTATTTTTCATTTACTTTTGCAATGTCCGTTTCTATTATATGATCGTCAAGTGCAACCTCTATCATCCCTTCAAGATCATTGGGCATTCCAAGATAATGGGCGAAATCATTCGCCGTTCCGGCAGGGAATATAGTAATAGGAAGATCTATATCGTATTTCATCATGAGGTTTACAACTGTATTTATTGTACCATCGCCACCTGCAATTATAATCTGGCGATATTGCTCTTGATTTATCCCCTGAAGCAGGTAATCGAGCACGCAGCTCATAGTTCCTCTGACAGGAATTATAGCAAGACCCCTTTCTTGGAAGGCATCAATAATATTATCAAGATGTCTTGCAAACATACCGCTTCCCGCATTTGGATTGTAAATCAGAAGTATCTTTTTGTTCTCAATCGGCTTGTCGCTCATTTTTAAGTATCCCCCTTATTTCACTGACCAAATAGAGTGATCCTGCAAACAGTACGGCATCATAGCCCTCACGCTCTTGGATATCCAACGCGGTTTTCAAGGCCTCATCCGGCTTTCTGCAAGACAGACAATTTCCACCTTTGCCCTTGATTATATCACTTAATGCATCCGAATCCATCTTTCTTTTGTTGGATGGCTCCGTAGATATGAAATCGTTGCACACTGACAAGAAATTATCTACAATCTTATCGCTGTCCTTATCCTTAAGCATCCCGCATACTATAAGCAGTTTTTTGCCTGGCAGCCATTTTCCTACGGTTTCGGCAAGAGCTTTTGCCCCGTCTTCGTTGTGCGCGCCATCAATTATAATATAAGGAGGGAGCTTTTCACCATACTGCCCTTCTTTCCAACGGAGCACTTCAAACCTTCCGTGCGTACGAGCTTTTTTCATTCCATCATACAGAATATCTCTTCTGACTTTTATAACATAGTCTTTCCGCAAAAGCTCAATAACAGTAAGCGCCGTAAGCGCGTTTTGCACTTGGTGGCTTCCGAGCATCGATATATCTACGTCAGCGTATCCTGTTCCATAAATCATCGCATCGAATGTAGTGCCTTCCATATCGGATCTTTCATTACCGCACTTGAATTTTGTAACATTGTGAAGCACGCATTCCATTTCGTAGGCTTTTCTTGCGATAACCTTTTCAGCCACCCCGCCGTCTGTTTTGACGTTCATTACGACAGGAATGCCAGGTTTTATAATTCCCGCTTTTTCCGAGGCGATTTCTTCAAGTGTTTCTCCGAGAACGTCGGAATGGTCGTGAGAAATCGATGTAATTACGGTAATCAAAGGCTTCTTAATGATATTCGTCGAATCACCGCGCCCCCCCAGTCCAACCTCAAGAACCACAAAATCAGCAGACTTTTCCTTGAAGTACAGGAATGCTATCGCGGTTACTACTTCAAATTCTGTAGGGGAATCAAACCCCCGGGTCTGCATTATATCGACCTGTTCGAGTACCTTTTCAGTATATGATGCAAGATCCTCGTCGCTTATATATTCCCCGTTAAGCTGTATCCTCTCGTTGAAAACATCTACAAAGGGGGAAGAAAACATCCCCGCCTTGTAGTCGTTTGCCAGAAGTGCTTCATAGAGAAATTTGCATACAGAGCCTTTCCCGTTTGTTCCCGCAACGTGTATGCACTTTAACTCGTCTTGGGGATTCCCAAGCAATTCCATAAGAACTGACATCCTCTCGAGCCCTAAAATACTTCCGAATCTTTCGAACCCTTGTATCTTTTCAATAACTGTCTTTTCCATATGCTAAATTACACCTCTGAGTTTACAATTTCTTTTCTACGAACGCTATTCTTGCCGCAACTTTTTCGTACATATCCTTGTATGTTTCAAGCTTTGTCTTTTCCTCATCTATAACCTTTTGAGGCGCCTTGCTTACAAAGCCTTGATTCGAGAGCTTACCCTCTACTCTTTTTATTTCTCCTTCAAGTCTAGCCTTTTCCTTTGTATTTTTCTCAAGCTCAGCCTTGTAATCCACAAGCTCATCCATTGGAATAAATATTTCAGCGCCTTCTATAACAGCTGACATGGAATCCTCTGGCAATTCATCTTTATTATCCATAAATACAATTTCATTTATATTCGCTATGGATTTGAGGTATCTCTCTCCGGCCTTTAATCTGTCTGCGGCGTCTCCATGCGCAACTATTACTGCCGACAGATGTTTGCTCGGAGCAGCGCCCGCTTCTGCCCTCATATTTCTGATGCTCCTTATTGCTTCCATACAAATTTCAAGCACCGACGATTCTTTCTCAAACCGTTTCTTTTCATCGTATAAAGGCCAATCCGTCTTCATCAGGAAGTTTTCAGGATTTTCCTCGGTCGCCTCAGCCTTTGGCAGATAGCTGAATATTTCTTCTGTTATGAAAGGCATAAATGGGTGAAGGAGCTTGATTAAGTCTGTGAGCACTGTTACAAGTACTAGCTTTGCCGTCCTCTTGCTCTCTTCATCTTCTCCATAAAGCCTATTCTTTACTATTTCTATATACCAATCACAGTATTCATTCCAAATTACATCGTATACCTTCTGCCCTGCCAGCGCTAAGTCAAACTTTTCCAAAGCCTCCGTGCAATATGCCGCCGCGTCGTTAACTTTGGACAGCATCCATTTATCCTCCGGCATAAGAGCATATTCGTTTATGTCGACGCCTCTTTTGAACGCTTCATAATCCTCGTCTTCAAGATTCATTATTACAAAGCGCGAAGCATTCCAAAGCTTGTTGGCAAAATTCCTTGATGCCTCAACTCTGTCATATTTAAAACGCATGTCATTTCCCGGTGAAATTCCGGTCATGAGCATAAATCTCAAGGCATCGGCACCATATGTCCCAATAACGTCGAGCGGATCTACTCCGTTACCGAGCGACTTGCTCATTTTACGGCCCTCTCCATCTCTCACAAGTCCATGTACATATACGTGCTTGAACGGAACCTTCCCCAAGGCTTCAATGCCCGAAAATACCATCCTTGCTACCCAGAAAAAGATGATGTCATATCCCGTTACGAGAACATCGTTCGGATAGAAGTAATCCATATCCTCCGTCTTATCCGGCCAACCCAATGTTGAAAACGGCCACAACCCAGACGAGAACCATGTATCAAGCACGTCCTCATCCTGATGAATATTTATGCTTCCGCATTTTTTACATTTTGTAGGTGCTTCTGTTGCGACCATCATTTCCCCGCAGTCGTCGCAGTAATATGCCGGGATTCTGTGTCCCCACCAAAGCTGTCTGGATATGCACCAATCCTTTATGTTTTCAAGCCAATGCATATATATCTTTTCAAATCTGTCGGGTACGTGAATAAGGTCTTCCGTTCTTACCGCTTCTATGGCAGGCTCCGCAAGAGGCTTCATCGATACAAACCACTGATCGGAAATCATAGGCTCTATTACGGAGTTGCAGCGATAGCATTTTCCGGTAGCAATTACAACATCTTCAGTTTTAACGAGGTATCCCGCCTCATCCAATTCCTCTATCCAAAGCTTTCTGCATTCGTAACGGTCCATGCCCTCGTATTTGCCGGCTTCCGCATTCATTACAGCATTTTCATCCAAGCAAACGAGTTTTTCAAGTCCGTGTCTTTCTCCTACCTCGCAGTCGTTTACATCGTGGGCAGGTGTAATCTTTACAGCTCCGGTTCCCTTCTCAGGATTCGGATGCTCGTCGGCTATTACAGGGATTTCTCTGTTGATTAGAGGAATCATTACGTTTTTCCCTATGAGGTGCTTGTATCTTTCATCCGCAGGGTTTACCGCTACTGCAACGTCACCAAACATTGTTTCCGGCCTTGAAGTGGCTATAACAAGCCCCTCTTCTCCATTGACTCCCGGATATCTGAAATACCAGTGCTTACCGTTCAAATCGTCGTGCTCTACTTCTATATCGGCAAGTGCCGTCTTGCATTCAGGGCACCAATTTATTATCTTGTTTCCTTTGTAAATAAGCCCCTTTTCATAAAGATCTACGAAAAATTTGATTACCGAGCGGCTACAGCCCTCATCCATAGTAAATCTTTCACGAGTCCAATCGCAAGAATCTCCGAGCTTACGGCATTGCTCTGTAATTTTTCCACCGTAAATTTTCTTCCAATCCCACGCTCTTTTAAGAAATTCTTCTCTACCGATATCTGACTTTTCCAAGCCCTCTTCTTTTCTGAGCTTATCCAGTACCTTTACCTCGGTAGCGATGCTCGCATGATCTGATCCCGGCAGCCAAAGAGCGGAGTAGCCTTGCATCCTTTTCCAGCGAATCAAAACATCCTGAAGCGTTTGGTCAAGGGCGTGCCCCATATGAAGCTGTCCCGTTATGTTAGGCGGCGGCATAACTATGGTAAACGGCTTCTTGTTTTTATCCGCTACCGCTATAAACGCTCCCTTTTCTTCCCAATTATTGTATATCCTGTCTTCAAAATCCTTCGGATTGTAATTTTTGGGCAATGTTCTTTCCATAGCTTAATCCTCCTTGTTTTGTAAAATAAAAAATCCGCCCTTACTTAAAGGACGGATATAATTCCGCGGTACCACCTTTATTCCATCTCGGTCACAATTTCCGATATGGCGCTCGTTCTTAAAAATGAAACTCAAAAGCAACCTTCGGAAAGAGTTTTTCTCAAGCGGTCTTTCAGCCACGAACCGCTCTCTCTGTCAGGACATCTTCCCTACTCCTCTTTATCATAGTCTCTATAAAATTTTATAAGGGCTAAAAATTGATTAATTTATAGTTTACAATAATCTTTGAATAAGGTCAAGTAAATTAATTTTAATCGCGATATAAATAATTAATCTATGACATCATTTTTATTCTCTTTATTGTCAATATTATAATTAATTATTTCTTCGCATGCCAGCTTGCTCACATAGCTATTTACGGCTAATGAAAGAGCAAGGTTTGCCCTTTCCTCCTCACTGTAATCCATCCTTAATACTTCAGCCGTTTCCTTTAGCTTTTCGTCAAGCTCAAGGCGATATCGGGAATATACATCTTCGGTATCCGTATTTTCAATCAAGAGCTTAAGCAGATTGTCCGTTGCTGAAACTGATAGAATTTGCTTGAAAAGGCAAATCATTGTGAGATAGGCGAGATGCTCTCTCTCGTAGCGTTTTCCCTTTGCTCTGGGCAGTAAGCCTTTTTTTATATAATTGTTTACCATCGCCGATGTGAGCTCTTCCCCTAGGGAAAGACCTATATGCTGCCTCTCCATATATAAAAGAACCTGGTCCATATAAAGCTGGATGTCCGGAAGATTCTCCCATTCTGACGGCCTCATATTTGATATTTTTTCTATGAATTCATTTTTAACTAACATAATATTTCCCCTTATTTTAGTTTATTAGCATATTAATTGTTATTCTTGTGAATATGATACACGATTTACGCAAATTATAACATTATAAAAAAGTTTTGTAAACAAGATTGACAATTTGAATATTGTTTTATATAATATTAAGAACTACATTATGTGTTTTTACTTATTATTTTACTATGTATTTTCTTTAACAGGGGGTTATATATATGAGAATTTGCGTTTTGGGGGATTCGGTAGCTAAGGGCATTGTTTATGATGAAGCAAAGCAGAAATATGTATTTCTCAAGGACAGCTTTATAAATATGTTTGCAAAGGTAAACGATATAAGTGTAAAGAATATGGCTAAATTCGGTTGCACTACTAGCAAGGCAGTTAAAATTGTGGATTCCGCCGGGGATTGCTTCACGGATTTTGATTACACATTAATAGAGCTTGGCGGTAACGATTGCAATTACGATTGGAGTAAGGTTGCAGAACAGCCCGAAGCACCTCATCTTCCAAACGTGCCTCTCAATCAGTTTCGTACCTCGTACAATTATATAATATCAAAAATTAAAGATAAGGGCAGCTGCCCTATGCTCCTCTCGCTTCCGCCCATAGACTCGTCTATGTTCTTTAATTGGATATCTAAGGGGCTCAATAAAGAAAATATCCTTCGTTTTCTAAAGGAGCCCAATCACATTTACAATTGGCACAAGAGCTATAACCAAATGCTTTACAATATAGCGGAGGAAAACGAAGTCGCGATTATAGATATAAGAGAGGTTTTTCTCAAAGAAAAGGATTACAGCGATTATCTCTGTCCCGACGGAATGCACCCAAACGTAAAGGGGCATCGCCTTATTCTAAGTGCATTTGAAAAATCGTTACCTCCTATAAAATAGACTTGAGAGACCACATTTAAGCTCAAAAGCGATGATGTGGTATTTTTATGCTTAATAATATTACATTACTTGGGATAAAAAGCCTCCTTAGTACAGAAACTAAACGCAATTACGTAAATTATAAGGAGGCTATAATAGTATGTCGGATCAAGATATTAAAAAATCCTATGAAAACAGTGCCAAAAAAATGAGCGGCAGTAATAAGACTTTCGCTTCAAAGCTCACCCGAGACGATACAAACGATCCACAGTTTCATCAAGATATTCATTCCTCTATCCAGGTTGACTACAATGATATCGAAAAATGCCCTTCCATGGAGCAAGTCCAAAAGTGGCAAAGGGAGCATGTAAGTAAGGGCGACCAATCCAAGGAAGGGTATCCTTTGAATGTGATTATCGACCCTGCGATGAGAGAAATGTACCAGGTCACTCACAATGCGGGCTTGACAAATGTATTTGACCGCTTCAGCCAGCAGCAGCCGATACAGTGTAAGTTTTGTATAGAAGGTCTATCCTGTCAGCTTTGTGCAAACGGCCCATGCCGCATAAACGAAAAGGTGCCGAGAGGAACCTGCGGAGTGGATGCTCACACAATGGTAGCAAGAAACTTCGTATATAGACATGTCACAATAGGAACATCTGCAAACATATTTCATTGTCATCAAGCGGCTAGAACTTTGCGAGCGGCAGGCTCACATCCCGAAAGCGGCTTAAAAATACGAGACCGCGAAAAACTCGAAAAATATGCAGATATGGCGGGGCTTGATACAAATAAATCCACAGAAGACCTGGCTGTTGATTTTGCAGACTGGGTAATTAATGATATACACGGACCATATCATATCCCGTCCAAGGCCGTTGAAGCCTTTGCACCTACTAAACGCAAGAAGCTCTGGAAGGATCTGGGGTTATTCCCGGGTGGCGGCTATAGTGAGATAGCGTATTCACAAACAAGCTGCATGACAAATTTCAGATCGGATCCCGTTGAGTTCCTTTTGAACAGCGTACGTCTTGGTATCGCAAACGAGTACCAAGGCATCTTCCTCCTCGATATAATTCAGGAAATCCTCATGGGCACTCAGCAAATAAGTATGAAAAAGCAAAATATGGGACTCCTCAAAGAAGAAATGATCAATATAGTAACAAACGGCCATATGCCTCTTCTTGCTCATGTTGCAATCGATATTGCATCGTCTGATGAATGGCAGCAGAAAGCCAAGGCAGCCGGAGCTTCGGGCATTCAGATTCTCGGTCATGTATGTGAAGGTCAGCAGCTAATAAATTATGAAGGAACTCATAATCAAAGCTCCTATGCCGGGCAGGAAGGAGAATGGTTGTCACAAGAATATCTTCTAGCCACGGGGGTTGTTGATATGTTTATGTTTGACTACAATTGTACAGTGCCTACAATGCCTCTTTATGCGGAGCGTTTCGGCACAAAACTATTAAGCACACACCCCGTAATAAAGCTACAGGGAACCGATACGCTCGATTTCATTCCTGAAAAGATGAAAGAGCAAGCTGAAAAAGCTCTTCAAATGGCCATAGATTCATTTGAGAAACGTAAATCCGAAAACAGAAAGACATATATACCTCCTCATGTGTCAGATTGTATGGTTGGATTCAGTACGGAATCTGTAAGGAATGCCCTTGGAGGCAGCTTTGATCCTCTTATTGAGCAAATCGCCAACGGTAATATACGAGGTATTGCCACTATCGTAGGCTGTACCACCGCAAGGTTCGGGCAAGGCGGAAGTAATATTTTTAAAATTACGCAAGGCTTAATAAAAAATAATATACTTGTCCTCTCAGGCGGTTGTACCTCTGCAGTAATGGAATATACCGGCCTGTGCCATCCAAATGCCGCTGACGAGGCTGGAGAAGGCCTGAAAGCTGTTTGCAAACAGCTGGGCATACCTCCTGTCTTAACTTACGGTGCATGTGTTGATATCGGGAAAATGACACATACCGCAAAAGAGTTGGCAGATGCTCTTGATGTTGACACAGATAAGCTTCCTCTTGTAATCGGTGCCCCCGAATATCTCGAACAAAAGGCCGTTGCCGATGCGTGCACGGCAATCGCACTCGGCTGGCTGGTTCATATCGCACCCGTACCATCAATCACAGGTAGTGATGTTGTTGTAAAAACATTGACCGAAACAACAGAAACACTAGGTCTTGGCAAGGTTGTCGTCGAGCTTGATGCCGACAAGACGGTTCAAATATATATTGACCATATTGAAAAGAAGAGAAAAGAGCTCGGATTAAATTAAAGAATATAACAACAATTTACTTTGTAAATTAGGTTAGGCGTGCAATATAAATGGCAAGCTATTTAAAAGCTTGCCATTTTGTGATTTTATAAGCAGATATGTGTGAGTTCGTTATATTAGTCGGCTTTGCCTCTCCGCAGCTTCTACGACATGTTTCATAAGGACGGCTGTCGTTACAGATCCCACGCCTCCGGGTACCGGCGTAATAGCTTCGACAAGAGGCTCCACAGCCTCAAAATCGACATCGCCACATAGCTTGCCGTTTTCATCGACATTGATGCCAACATCAATTATTATCTGGCCGGATACCGCCAAATCCTTACCGAAATTCTTTGCCGCACCTGCCGCCGCAAGTATTATATCCGCTGACCGGCACAAATCTTTCAAATCCTGGGGTTTTGTAGAGCGATGGCAAACCGATATCGTTGCATTTCGCTTCATCATAAGCATCGCCACAGGCTTTCCTATTACAAGGCTTCTCCCTATTACAACAATTCTTTTGCCTTTGATGTCAATTCCATAATACTCTAGGATTTCTATGCACGCTTGCGCAGTGCAAGGAGGGAATCCTACATCGCTATCAGCAAATACTCCGCTAAGAGACAGGTCTGTAATTCCGTCAACATCCTTTTGGGGATTGAGTGCATTTTTAACGACCTTGTCATCTATATGCTTTGGAAGCGGTCTGAATATGAGAATACCGTGTATATTTTCGTCATCATTAAGCTTACTTATAAGTCCCAGCAGTTCATCTTGCGATGTCTCCTGTGGCAATTGGAAAACTTCGGCCTCAACCTCAGTCAAGGCAGCACGCTTAATCGCACCCTTTTCATAAGAAATGTCGCTTGGATTTTCTCCAAGCCTTACGATTGCAAGCCTAGGAATAACATCATTCTCTTTAAGCTTTGCTACCCGCGCTCCCAGACCTTCGCTTATGCTGAGCGCTGTCTCCTGCCCTTTTAACAGTTTTGCCATTATTCTCTCCTTGTTAATTAAAACAATCCGCTGATCTTTCCTTCAATATCGACATCTATTCTTTCGGCCGCAGGTACTTTTGGAAGTCCCGGCATTGTCATTATATCTCCCGTAAGTGCAACGATAAATCCGGCACCTGCGGAAACTTTAATATTCCTAACTGTCAGGATGAAATCCTTCGGAGCGCCGAGCAGAGTGGCATCGTCCGAGAAGCTGTACTGTGTTTTAGCCATGCAAATCGGCAAATTGCCAAATCCCAGAGATGTCAGTTTATCCATCTCTTTTTTAGCTGGCGGAAGGATATTTATATCAGCAGCGCCGTAAATTCTCTTAGCAATAGTTCTTATTTTTTCTTCTATCGACAAACTTTCATCATAACAATATCTAAAGTCTGAAGGCTCATCGCAAAGTCTTATAACTTCCTCGGCAAGAGTAATAGCACCCTGTCCACCTTTTCCCCACACCTCGGATAATGCAACATTTACACCAACCGCCTTACATTTTTCTTCTACTAGCTTGAGCTCCTCTTCCGTGTCGGTCGGGAAGCGATTTATCGCAACTACTGTAGGAAGTCCATAAACGTCTGTAATATTTTCAACATGCTTCATGAGGTTTGGGAGTCCTCTTTCGAGTGCTTCCAAATTCTCGTTTCCCAGATTCGCCTTTGCAACGCCTCCGTGATGCTTGAGTGCTCTTACCGTCGCAACTATTACTACGGCGCTCGGCTTCAAGCCGCATATTCTGCATTTTATATCCAGAAACTTCTCTGCACCAAGGTCCGCTCCAAATCCAGCCTCAGTCACAACGTAATCCGCAAGCTTCAGTGCTATCTTTGTGGCCATGATTGAGTTGCAGCCATGAGCAATGTTTGCAAACGGCCCGCCGTGAATGAATGCAGGCGTATGCTCCAAGGTCTGTACTAAATTAGGCTTCAGCGCATCCTTTAAGAGTGCTGCAGCAGCCCCATGCGCGTTTATGTCTTTTACTGTAACAGGCTTATCGTCATAGCTATATCCTATAATTATGCGTGCAAGCCTTTCTTTGAGATCCGTTATATCGCTCGACAGGCAAAGCACCGCCATGATTTCACTCGCAACAGTAATGTCAAAGCCATCCTCTCTCGGTGTTCCATTCGGTTTGCCGCCGAGACCGTTTACAATGAAGCGGAGCTGTCTGTCGTTCATATCCATGCAGCGCTTCCATGTGATTTTTCTCGTATCTATTCCCAATGCATTCCCATGCTGAATGTGGTTGTCAAGCATAGCCGCAATCAGATTGTTCGCAGCTCCGATGGCATGAAAATCTCCCGTAAAGTGAAGGTTGATATCTTCCATGGGAATGACCTGCGCATATCCGCCGCCGGCTGCACCGCCCTTGACACCGAACACAGGACCGAGTGAAGGCTCACGCAGTGCTACAATTGTATTTTTATTGAGCGCTCTCATTCCGTCGGCAAGTCCGACAGTTGTAGTTGTCTTCCCTTCGCCCGCAGGGGTAGGTGAAATAGCCGTAACTAAAATGAGCTTTCCGTCAGGTTGCTCTCCCTTATTTTTCAAAATATTGTAATCAACCTTTGCCTTGTGATTTCCGTATTGCTCCAGATATGTTTCATCAACGCCCGCGACCTTTGCAATTTCACGAATGTTCTTGATTTCCGCCGATTGAGCAATTTCAATATCGCTTTTGTATACCATGTGACATCCTCCTGAATTTATAGAATCATTAATTATTATAAATTATATCTTTTTCATTTTACTTTGTCCATACATAAATAAAATTATCATATGCATGAGCTTTTTTATTTCATGCGCAAATTCCTGAGGAAAGTCTTTCTGTGTATCGGGCACATTCCTATCTCACTAAGCCCTTCATAATGGGCTTTTGTACCATATCCCTTGTTACTTTCAAATGCATACCCTGGATATTGCTTATGGTATTCCCGCATCATACGGTCTCTTGTAACTTTCGCTATTATAGAGGCAGCCGCAATCGATATTGAGCTTGCATCTCCCTTTATAATCGAAGTCTGAGGAATCTTCGCCGATTCAAGCCTGACCGCATCTATCAGTATATGTTCGAGCTTCTTGCCTGATTCCGTCAATTGTTTTTCGGCTTCAGTAAGTGCTTCAAGCATGGCAACCTTTGTTGCTTGCAAAATATTGGCTTTATCTATATATAAATTATCTTTCATGCCGATGCCTATAGCAATAGCCTTTTTTTCAATTTTAATGTATAATTCTTCTCTCTTTTTTTCGGACAATTTTTTGGAATCGTTGACCTCTATTTCATCAAAGTCATAAGGAAGAATTACGGCAGCTGCAACTACCGGTCCGGCGAGCGGTCCTCTGCCCACCTCGTCAACTCCTGCAATATATTCTATGCCTCTTTGCCATAGCTGCTCTTCATACCTTCTCATCTCGGCAAATCTTGCGGTCATCATTTGTATTCTTTCACTTTTTTTCATCGAAGCAAATCCTCTGGGCTTTCAAGTGTGATTCTTCCTATAAGACCCGCTCTGAATTCATCGAGAATCGTTCTTCCCGCCCGCTCATAGTCAATTTTTTTGCCTGGCAATATGAATCCCCTCTTGAGGCTGATTGCATTCATAAGGGCAAGCCCCTGCGAAATTTCCATGCCATCTTCGTCCAGCAATTCTTCTTCATCCGGCATTTCGCTCAAATTATATCTCTTTAATAAATCCTCAGTGTAATTCTTTGCGAGAAATTGTATGAGCTCGAGAGCCAAGGTGGATGTGTCAAGGATTTCATCTCGTATAGAACCGCAAAATGCAAGGTTTAACCCAACCTGCGGATCTTCAAATTTCGGCCAAAGTATCCCCGGTGTATCGAGAAGCTGCATATTGTTTTCAAGCACCAACCATTGCTTGCCTCTTGTAACCCCCGGTCTATCTCCGATTTTTGCGCTCTTTTTACCCATTAGCCTATTTATGAGTGATGATTTGCCGACATTGGGAACACCGACAATCATAATACGAAGAGGCTTGTGGCGGAGCTGCCCTTCGTTCTTTTTTTCCTGAAGCCTGTCCAACCGCGCAACAAGTTGTTTTTTACCGCTACCGCTCATACAGTTCATCTCTATTGCATTTTCTCTTCCGCCAAAATGGGATATCCATTTTGCCGTCTCCCCGTCATCGGAAAGATCGCTCTTATTCATGACGATTATCCGTGATTTTCTTTTGACTATTTCATCGATGATAGGATTTCTGCTTGATAGCGGTATTCTTGCATCGATTACCTCCACGACAACATCGATGAGCTTCAAATTTTCCTCTATAAGCTCGCGTGTTTTTTTCATATGACCCGGGTACCAATTGATGTTCTCTATCATCTTATCTCCTTGTTATAATAAATAGAGCTGTCTCTATTGAGACAGCTCTTGCAATTTGCGCCCACCTTAATTTTTGCTCTTGATCTTTGCAGCCTTACCTGTTCTTTCACGCATATAATTAAGCTTTGCTCTTCTTACAGATCCTTTTCTTACTACTTCAATCTTTTCGATTCTAGGTGAATGAAGAGGGAAAGTCTTTTCAACTCCTACACCTGAAGCAATTCTTCTCACTGTAAAAGTTTCATTGATGCCGCCGTTCTGTCTCTTCAATACAAATCCTTCAAAAATCTGAGTTCTTTCTCTAGCTCCCTCTTTGATTTTTATGTGAACCTTCACTGTATCTCCTACATTGAATTTCGGCAAATCATCTCTTTTATATTCCTGTGTAATTGCACTTAAAATATCCATTTTCTGTTTCCTCCTTCCTTCCCAAGACGTTCATGAGTCCAACATACGCAAACTGCGATCAGAGGAACGTCCGTAATAACTTTTATATTCTAACACAACTGTTGCAAGGATGCAAGCTGTTTGTCTGAAATTCTCCTTAGTGTTTATGCCCTCGGATGTGCGTTATCATATACCTCTTTTATCTTGTTCTTCGTCACAGAAAGATATATTTGCGTTGCAGCTATATCCTCATGCCCCAGAAGCTCTTGAAGCGATTTTAAATCCGCTCCGTTTTGTATCATGTGAACCGCAAAGGAATTTCTAAATATTTGCGGCGTTATTTCCGTCTCAATTCCTGCCAGCTTAGCATATTGCTTTATCAATTTCCAAAGACCTTGTCGAGTAAATTTATCCCCTTTATAGTTAAGGAATAAAATCTCAGTATCATTATTTTTTTTAATCTCGGGCCGTGCATCGTATATATATTCCTCAATTGCCGCTCTGGCTGGCCTACCTAATGGTATTATCCTAGGTTTGCTGCCAGGTGCATAGCAGGACAGGAATCCTATCCTTAAGTTTATATCTTGCACCTTTATCTCAATCAATTCGCTCACTCGTATTCCCGTCGCATACATTAATTCCAAAATTGCCTTATCTCGTTTGCCCTTAACTGTATCATCGGGTATTGCAAGCACGTTGTCCATCTCTTCAATCGTGAGGTATACAATGTCCTTTTTCTGCATTTTCGGCGTTTTTATACCTTCCGTAGGATTCGTAGATATCCTCCCCTTTGACAGATTGTATCTAAAATACGACCTCAGCGAAGCCAATTTTCTGTTAATGGTGGATGCGGAGCGATTTTTATTTTTCAATTCAATAACATAACCTACGATCTCGGCATTTCCTATGTCTTTAACGGAATCAATACCGCGACTGTTTATAAACTGCACAAAATGAAGCATATCTCGCTTGTATGCTTCAATTGTATTTTCTGTCATTTTTTTTTCTTTTTTCAGATGCGCTAAGTATTCGTTAATGTACATATGTAGATTATATCACATCGGTTGTTCTTTTCAATAACATGACCTTATAAAAAATTATAATTTGGGATAAAGTTCATTCTCACGCATATTATTTTATACAAGCATTTAAGGAGTAAAGGAAAAGCCATGGGCAAAAATAAAACTATAATATTTTCAGCGTTTATTTTCCTGGTAGGAATATCCTCCGGGGTATTTCTTGAGATTTTTATGAATCCGCAGGATAAGCTGCAAATGGCGAATTTTCTGAGCAATTACCTTTTTCAAACCGGCGAATTCTCTATTTCATATCCTGCGCCGTTCCTGTCATCAGCAGCCGGAAATTTATTGTTGCTATTGCTGATATTTATGTTCGGCCTTTCAGCTATCGGTTTTCCGGCCGCCTACGCCGTGCTGCTTTATAAAGGAGCGGCTCTCGGCTTTACAGCAAGCATAATTATTGACAGTTTCGCTCTAAAGGGTGCGGCTTCCCTATGCTTAACAATGCTTCCTCAAAATATCATAATCATCCCTGTATTCATACTTGCTGCCGCCTCGGCTCAGCAATACGGCATTGATTCCATTCTCGCGCTTCGAAATAAGAGAGGAAAAATAAATAGCGGCCTCCGTAGAACCGGAAGACGCTACCTTATAACAAATTTAATATTTGCTGCCGTAATCTTTTTTGGATGCGCTATAGAAGCCCTGATTGCTCTAGCTTATATTTAGCTAAAAAGAAACCGGCAATAGTTTTCGCATCCTCTATCTGTCCCAGCTCTATCATGGAAAGAATTTCAGATGCCGTATATTCGCATATGTCTATCGCCTCGGATTCATCAAATTCTGTTTGCCCCGAGCTCAATTCCATGCAAAGGTATATATGGAGGAATTCCTCACAGTAACCCGGTGATGCGTACATAGAGGCGAGCTTTTCAATTCTGCCTGCCGTGTAACCGGTTTCTTCCCGTAGTTCACGGACAGCTGTCTCATATGGGTCTTCGTTACCATCCGTCTTTCCCGCCGGTGTTTCTATAAGAATCTTCCCCGGTGCATTGCGATATTGCTTGACCATCACAAATTTCTTTTGATCTGTGAAAACGACGAGGGCTGCTCCCCCATTGTGCTCAACAATCTCCCTCTGCGCGAGCCTCCCGGACACATTTATTACCTCATCGCACCTAAGGTTTACTACTTTTCCTTCATATATTCTGTTGCTTTTAAGCACCTTTTCTTCAAAAGTCATTACTTCTTTCTACCTTCCCGATATCCTACAATTATTTAGTCATGCTCTTTGATTTTTCCGCAGAAGCTCGGAACGCTGATTTTACAATGTCTCCAAAGCCTGCATCAAACAACGCATTTACACCTTCTATTGTAGTTCCGCCGGGCGAGCATACATTTATCCTCAGCTGCTCTATATCTATATCTGATTGCAACACCATTTCTGCAGCGCCGATAACGCTTCTGCAAACAAATTTCACAGCTTTCTCGTATTCCATGCCATGCTCCACTGCCGCATTTACAAGGCTCTCTATATACATATATGTAAATGCCGGGCTGCTCCCCGAGGTTCCAATTACGCAATCCATAAGACTTTCGTCAATTTCTTCAGCAAACCCTATACCTTTAAAAATCTCCCATGCAACGGCCATATCTTCATCCGTTATATTGACATTCCTAGACACAGCTGTCATCGAAAGCCCTACCTGCGCCGGGGTATTCGGCATGATTCTTATTACCTTTGACGAATCTCCCAGCATATTTTCTATGTAATTTATACTGACACCCGCTGCCATTGATATTACGATTTTATCCTCGGTAATAGATGCTGCTGCTTCGGGCAAAACTAATTCGAATATTTGAGGCTTTACCGCGAGTATTATAACATCGCTAGACGCGACAGTTTGGGCAATATTATCGCTTACGTTTATTCCCAATGATTTCTCAAGCTCCGAAAGCTTTACTTTGTCGGCATCGAAAACATTGACATCCGCAGCCTTGAAAACGCCCGCCTTAAGTGCTCCTCTGAGAATAGCGCCGCCCATATTGCCTGCACCTATAAATCCATATTTCATAATACTCCTCCTAAACCTTGATTATATAAGAAATGCCGTAAACAAAATAGTTTACAACTTATAAATTATAACATGTCAAATAGCAAAAATAAAGGAAAACCGATACATTGCATCGGTTTCCAAAAGATATATTTCCTATCTATTTTTATCTTTCCTCAATTATGAGCTTTATCGCCGTCCTCTCTTCTCCGTCAATTTGAACGTCCGTAAAGGCGGGAACACATACGACATCCATACCTCCTGGGGCGACGAACCCCCTAGCAATGGCTACCGCTTTTACTGCTTGATTCAGCGCTCCGGCTCCTATTGCCTGAATTTCAGCTCCTCCTCTTTCTCTCAACACGCCTGCAAGTGCGCCTGCTACCGAATTTGGACTTGATTTTGCCGATACTTTTAATACTTCCATTAATGTTTCCCCCTTAACTGCTTGTTCAATAATTAAATTTTTGCTACCAAAATTATTATATTATTGTATTCCACACTTTTATATAGTATTCGTTCGTTTTTATTCGACAAAAAAACGTTTTTATCTTTTTTTATTCTTGTGCTTGCTTTTATTCTGTAAATGCGATAGAATATTGTCATGGTTATCCCCCTGATAACCTCATTAATCTCTAATCCCAATACCCCTTTTGAACAAAATAGACTGCTCCCCTGCAGTCTATTTTGCTTTATTTATTAATTTTTCTTATTTTGCCTAAAAATCCTTAAATTTAAACGTCTTTCTTCCTTCCGAATAATCTGCAACGAGATGACCGTTTCCTCTGAGCTTGTATTTGTATGTTACAAGACCATCCAGACCTACAGGCCCTCTTGCGTGGAGCTTGCCGGTGCTGACCCCAACCTCAGCTCCGAAGCCGTAACGGAAGCCGTCAGCAAACCTCGTCGAGCAATTTTGGTATACTCCCGCACTGTCCGTATTATCCATGAAAAAGGCCGCCGCATCATCGTTTTCCGTGATGATGCAATCCGTGTGATGAGAACCGTATCTGTTTATATGGTTTACGGCCTCTTGAATATCGTCCACTATCTTTATCGAAAGAATTGCATCCAGGTACTCCGTATTGAAATCAATCTCCTCTGCAGGAATGCAATCTATATATTTCCTTGTGGCTTCGCATCCTCTCAACTCGATTTTACCCTTTGCCTGCTCCTGAAGCATATTCAATATGCCTGCTGCATCCTTGTGAACAAGGAGTGTCTCGGTCGCATTGCAGACAGCAACATATTGAAGCTTCGAGTCCATAATAATCGGAATTGCTTTCGCAAAATCGGCATCCTTATCAACGTACACATGACATATGCCATCAGCATGGCCCATAACGGGAATCTTCGAATTTTCCATTATATATTGAACAAATTCATTAGAGCCTCTAGGAATAAGGAGGTCTATATCTCCATGGCATTTGAGCATTTCATTGACACCCTCCCTGCTTTCGATGAGGGTAATAAAGTTCTCCGGTAGCCCGGCGTTTTGCCCGGCCTCTTTGATGATTTCGAACAGAGTTATGTTTGTCTGCATCGCCTCACTTCCGCCCTTCAGTACAGAGCAGTTGCCGCTCTTGACGCAAAGTGCGGATATCTGAACAAGAGCGTCCGGCCTCGATTCAAAAATAACACCGATTACTCCAATTGGACAAGTTTCCTTGCTTAGGATTAAGCCGTCATCAAGCTGCCTTCTCAAAAGTGTCGCAAATAAAGGATCGGGCAGTTCAATAAGGCTTTCTATCCCGCCAACTACTTCTGCCAGCTTATCCTCGTCAAACTTAAGACGCTTGTACAGGGGCTGTGCTATATTTTCGATTTTAGCTCTCTCCAAATCGGCTTTATTGCTTTGGATAATCCTATCCTTTTGATTGACCAAGGCATCCTTTATTGCTCTAAGAGCCGCGTTTCTTTTGTCTGCAGATAGAGAAGCAAGCTTAAAGCTGCTCTCCTTAACCTTTCTATAATCCATACTCCGATTCTCCTTTTTCTAAATTTTGTTGTACAGTTGTGTGATTTTTATAGTTTTCTATCGGTTCGGGTCCCACCAGCACTGTCCTTCTGATATACATAGTGCCGTCTTCCATCGTGTGCACTCTCCATGCAATAAGTGAAATTTGCCCTTCGTCAAGCTCTATACAGGTAATACCTCTCGGATGCATGCAGCATCCCGAATTGAAGTATGCGCCTTCCTCCGGCGACGGAAATCGAACTCTGTGTGTATGCCCGCAAATTATTATTTTACCGTTGTCCTTGTTCCACTTGCTATAATTTTTTTCTATCTTGTGTCGCTTGCGCCTGCTCTTTGCCGGGCTCGCAGCATATCTGAATCCGACTATATGAAGGAAGCGCCAAAAGAATTTTACCCCAAAATGAGCTATACTGCTCAACTGGTCATTTAGCAAGTCCCCCTGATGCCCGTGCACTACAAAAATCTCCTGATTTGTATCCTTGTGCTTAAATACCAGCGCCTCATGAACTTTTATGCCCGGAAACAAATCTATATGATCTCCTATGTATTCATCATATACGTAATACATATCCTTTTTGACTGCCTCCGGCCTTCTGTATCTGTCGTTGTGATTACCAAACAACATATACATCCTTCCGGTATCATAAAACCTTTTTAACCGATTGAATGTGACTGCATGAGCATTTCTAATGTGTTCAAAATTTTTCTGTTCCCACAACTCATCGCCGTCTCCTATTTCTACATAGGTATAATCCTCCTTGAAATAGTAATTCAGCGCATAGTTATAGATGTGCTTGTTCCTTGCGAATTCATCTGAGCTACCATCGTCCCCCCGATGAACATCTGAGAAAAACACTATCTTTGAGCTATTATCAAATTCAACATTCAATGCGTATTTATAAACTTTTTCAAGCTTTCCTTTTGTATTCATCGGTTAAAACCTCCCGAATAATGTCATCTATGTAAATTTTTATAAAATGATTCATTTCTCTGTAATTATTTTTGCCATTATGCGATATCGCTAAATACCCGCTTCCGTAGAAAGGATATTTTTCAAGGGCTGTAAAGCTTTGCGTGCTTGTCCCTGCTCGCATATCAATAAGGTCTATTAGTTTCATGCCTTGATACTCGAAGATCGGAACCGAAATATCAAATGTCCGAGCCGCTGCATCAAACAGTATGTGTCCTCTGCCATCTTTTACCGCAGCTCCCGAATAATCAAAGTTTTTCCCGCCTTGTTTTCCTTTGAAGACAAGTGATTTCTTATTTATTCGAATTTGAGATACATACATTTTCTCCGCGCAGCAAAAGCCCAGTTCAAACATTGCTCTATGTATATCAGCCTTTTTAGTTACCGGAAGCAGTTTTGAAAGCTGCAGTATATCATCGGAATTGTGAAGGATGATTTCCTTTGCCAACTCCTCGCTTTCCGTCTTACAAAATCTATTGTACAGCTTAACACTTTCTCCTCCGGATATCTCGTCTTTTCTACTCGAGGCTATGCCGGCGTACACTTCGACAGTCTTTTGACGCAAATTGGGCAGGACGCTTCTGAGCGAAGAGTATCTATCCAAAATGTTATATAAATCAACATTTGCAGGTATTTTGCCCGATATATCTATACCATAAAGCTCAGCCCTCTTAATAATAAAGGGTATATCGAAATAAGTACCGTTGTATGTAATAACGCAGTCTATTTCGCTGAGCGCTTGAAGATAGGCCCTGATTACATCCTCCTCTTCCTCACGGCTATGTGCAAAAAACTGCTGCAACCGGGTACCTTTTCGCGCCTCATCATCGTACAGAAGCCCGCCCAAAATAAGCTTATTCCTCTGCGGATAAAGCCCTGTGGTTTCAATATCGAGCACCCCATATTTCAAACCTTCGAAATATAAATTTAATGGCGCCGGGGTTTCGATTCTCGTTTCAGAAAAAATATTTATTGTTCTCATGATTTTATTATACCACATACCCCTGTTAATTAAAGAATTAATATTTCACCATATACGGCATATTTACTTAATTCGCCCGAAGGTATATACTGCTAGTCAGGTGTCTCAAATTACAAATCTTAAAATAGAGGTGAATAAATGGCTTTTTCGTTGAACAAAGGATATATATACATAGTACTCGCCGCAATTATCTTCAGTACTGTTGAGATTGTTCTTAAGGTTTCCGCGGATTTTTTTGACCCCGTACAAATTACTATGCTTCGCTTTCTCGTCGCGGGCATAATTCTTCTGCCGTTCACATTTTCGTCGCTGAAAAACAGAGGAGTATCGGTCGCAACATCCGATTTGAAATATTTCATCCTGACCGGATTTCTCTTTGTTTTTTTAAGTATGACAGTATATCAGCTTGCTATAACTCATACGCAAGCCTCTGTAGTCGCAGTGGTTTTTTCAGGAAACCCGATATTCGTCACGATTTTAGCTTATTTTATTCTTAAGGAAAATATTAAAAAAAATAACGTTGCGGCACTTTTTCTCAACATATTCGGCATCGTTGCTATTATAAATCCCTTTAACAATCAAATAAGTCCTATTGGAATAACTCTATCAATAATTTCAGCTATTGTTTTTTCACTTTACTCTATCTCTTCAAAGCATCTGTCGAAATCTTACGGTGGCCTTGCTGTTACAAGCTACAGCTTTATATTCGGCAGCGTACAGCTTCTGGCCGTGATTCTTCTTGCAAAAATCGAGATCGTAGGGGATTTTTTATCCTCAATAGGGCTGACCTTATTTGTCGATGTTCCTATATTTGCCGGTATAACCGTTGAAACCTTGCCTTTATTCTTATGTATATGTGCTCTAAACACAGGATTTGGTTTTTACTGTTATATGAAGGGCTTGGAGCTTACCTCCGCTCACGAAGCATCTGTGACATTCTTCATAAAGCCGATTCTTGCGCCTATATTTGCTGTAATATTAATAAAAGAGCACATCCCTTTCAATATGATCGTAGGGATATGCTTCTTTGCTGCAGCTTCATTTATATCTATAATACCAGAGCTAATAAAACGCGAAGAATAAAATTATTTTTGCGGCTCCGGCAGTATTTCCGTCGGGCACTTACCTTGATTTTTATCTTCTCTTTTGGAAAGAACCGGCTCAAGGAACATACCGGTGAGCATTATTGCAAATCCTACCACTACTAATACGCTCGGATATTCGCGCAGAAATATGATGACCCAAAGAGGCCCCAGTATCATTTCCCAAGGTGCAATCAGAGAAGCTTTATACGGTTCGATATATTTTAACCCAACATTGTAAAGAGCGTATCCTGCACCTATTTGGAAAATCCCCATGAAAATCAAAATTCCCCATTGGAGAGCAGGTATCGCTGGTATATCACTTATCTGCGGCGGTAGGCATGCAAACACAAATATCGCTGTAACAAAATTTGCGATACATGTTAACCCCAAAGGATTTTCTCCCGTAACCTTGCACGATAACGCCGTAATGCCGGCAAAGAAAACTCCTTCGAAGATTACTAAAATCAGACCGATTTTATTTACACCCTCGCTTATCCCTGACATCATAAAAAATATAACGCCTATAAATATTAAAATCATTGGCGTCAATGAATAAAGCGAAACCTTCTTACTTCCAACTGACACAGCAATAATAAACAGCCACAACATTCCCGTGTACTGCATACCTATTGCAATCGGAGCTGCAACCATCTTGAGGGCAACAACGATAGTCACGCAAAGACCTGTGTACGAAGCCAGATACATTAATGTCCATTTATTAAATTTTAATTTAGATAATCTTAAAAAAGGCAGGAGCACAATACCTGCTATAAGCGCTCTCATTGCCACTATAATAAGGGGGTCGAGCGAAATATATTTGACCAAAGGCGCGTTCAAGCTCCAGCACGCTACGCCCAAAAACAAGATCCAACCTGACATTTGGGCGATTCGCTGTTGTTTTTCATTTAACTCAACCATCCGTGTTTCTCCTGTTCAAATTCGATTCCATTCGATATTATATTACAATTAAACCCACAAGTCGAGGGATTTAATGCTATTTATTTTGTCGCCAGGCCTAAAGAGCTTCCGAGAATTTTTTGCCGTACTCAACGCAGGAAGCATATGCAGCCTCATCGGGCACCCATAACAAGCGTTGCCCGTCATTAACGATATCGAAGCCGCTCTCATCCAAAAATTTCGTTATTTGCTTTACGCCTTCCCCGCTCCAGCCATAGCTTCCAAATGCGGAGCCTTTCTTGCCTTTGAACTTCATTCCCTTTATCATCTCAAGTAAGCCACTGACAGAATGCAGTATTCCGTTATTTATTGTGGACGATCCGACTAAAACTGCTTTTGAACGGAATATTTGGGTTATTACGTCATTTTTATCCGTCTTTGCCGAGTTAATAAGCTTAATCTTAACTGTCGGGTCGGCAATGTTAATGCCCTCTGCAATTCCTTCCGCCATTTTGCGAGTTGATTCCCACATCGTGTCGTATACGATAGTAATTTGATTTTCCCGGTAAGAATCAGCCCACTTAAGATAATGCTCGATAATCTGAGCGGGGTTTTCTTTCCATATAACTCCGTGGCTAGGGCAAATCATAGAGACAGGCAGATTCAACGCTAAAACCTCTTGAATTTTTTTCGTCACGAAGTTGCTGAAAGGCGTAAGAATATTAGCATAGTATTTTATTGCCTCTTCATAAAGTTCTGCTTGATCTGCCGTATCGTTATACAGCGTTTCCGTAGCAAAATGTTGTCCGAACGCATCGTTGCTGAAGAGGATATTTTCACCCGTCATGTATGTCATCATGCTGTCCGGCCAATGAAGCATCGGCGCTTCCACGAAAACCAACTTACTTTGCCCTATATCCAGCGTATCCCCTGTTTTCACGTTTACAAAGTTCCAATCCTGATGGAAATGTCCTCTGATTATTTTCTCGCCGGTAGCAGTACAATAAATTGGGGTCCCCGGAATTTCTCTCATTAATTCCGGCAATGCTCCGCTGTGATCGATTTCATTATGATTTGCTACGATATAATCGATTTGCTTTAAGTCTATTTCCTGTTTTAAACGCGCCACAAACTCCTTATCAAACGGCTGCCATACGGTATCAATCAGTACTGTTTTTTCGTCTCTGACAAGATATGAATTATATGAGGAACCTTTATCCACAGAGTATTCATCTCCATGGAACCTCTTAAGCTCCCAATCAACCTTCCCTACCCATGCGACTTTCTCAGTTAATTTCTTTGCCATGTGGACACCTCCTGTTTTTTTATTATCTTTTCCAAGCTCTTTTGTTATATTCCTTAGTATGTTAATAAAAAAACCTAAATGAAGAGATTTACGTTGGATTCCTCCGCATCTCCGAGATATGCGCCTACGCCGCCAAGAGTTACACCCTCTATAAGCTCCTCTGGCTTAATCCCCATGACATCCATGCTCATCGTGCACGCTACGATTTTGATACCTGCATCCAGTGCTTTTTTAATTAGCATTTCAAGCGAATCTACATTCTTGTCATTCATTATTTTCTTCATCATTGCAGTACCCATCCCTGCCATGTTCATCTTAGAAATCTTTAGCTTTTTTGTTCCTCTAGGAAGCATCATCCCGAACATTGCCTCCATAGGAGTTTTTTTGATATGCTGCTTTCCTTCTTTCCTAAGGGCCGTTAAACCCCAGAATGTGAAGAACATCGTTACTGGTCTTCCCATAGCTGCTGCTCCGTTAGCTATGATAAAGCTCGCAAGAACCTTGTCTAAATCACCCGAAAAAACGATGATTGTCTTCCCGTCGGGCGAAGCGGCCGGCGATGTAGGAGCAGATTCAGTCACAGCGTTTCCTCCGAGTCCTTTTCTTAGAAGGGCTACATATTCACTGCCTCTTTTTTCTTTCTTAAGAAGCGCATTCCCCGTTCTCCTGCACCATGCCTCAATATCGCTCATAAATCCCGGATCGGATGCCGAGACCTCCATTACGTCTCCATCCTTCAATCCGTTCATGCCTTCAAAAACCTTCATTATCGGGCCTGGGCACTGCATACCGCTACAATCGAGGGATAATGTGATAGATGTGTTCGCTTGTGCTACCGGTTCACCTGAGCCCGATACCATGGCAGCTTTTTCGCTATCTTGCATCTCGTTCTTGTAGTGCGTCGACCTGTAAAACCTTATCCCCGCCGGATAAACATACACATTTTCAAAGCCGTTTTGCATCAATACACGAGCAGAGTTGTATGAGCGCACCCCAATCCCGCATAAAATTACGATATCCTTCGTTTTGTCGAGCTCACCCAAGCGAGCCCTAAGCTCACCCTGCGCTATGTTCACCGTGTTCGGTATTGGATAGGTCATAGCTTCAGCGGGCTCTCTCATATCGAGTAGCAATGCGTTTGGATTCTTCTCTATTACATCCCAATCCGAGAATTTCACGAAACCTTTTATAACATTTTCCGCAGTGAAGCCTGCCATATTTACAGGATCTTTTGCGGATGAATACGGCGGAGCATATGCAAGTTCAAGATTCTTGAGTGCCGAAACTCCACCCTCCAGCCTGATGGTGGTTGC
The DNA here is from genome assembly GCA_028704515.1 of Eubacteriales bacterium. Lineage (GTDB taxonomy): Bacteria > Bacillota > Clostridia > Peptostreptococcales > Anaerovoracaceae > UBA1440. The sequence continues at coordinate 10,239 of JAQWFH010000005.1, read as the reverse complement.
AATTGTATCTATTCTCTTGTCGATCCCGTCTCGGCCAACAATTTGGGCACCGTAGATTTTTTGACCGTCTGTTGAAAACAAAAGCTTCAAAATCATAGGTGTAGCTCCGGGATAATATCCGGCATGCGAATTCTGAGTAATTATTACAGATTCGTAATCTTTTCCTTTTGCAAGTCCCCGCCTTATAAGCGTTTTTTCGTTTGCCCCCGTAGACGCCACGGCAAGGTCAAATACTTTTGCTATCGATGTACCCTGAGTGCCTTCATATTTTTCCTCTTCACCGGCTATATTGTTTGCCGCTATACGACCTTGCTTGTTGGCAGGGCCGGCAAGAGGTACCATTGTAGGCTCTTTGAAGATATAGTCCTCTACCTCAATAACATCTCCCACGGCATAAATATCGGGATCGGATGTACGCATGTATGCATCGACTGCCACGCCGCCTCTTGCATTGATTTCAAGACCGGCATTCTTTGCCAACTCGCTGTTCGGACGCACACCAATTGATAAAATTACCAGGTCCGCAACAATTTTCTTACCACTCTTGAGCTCTATCTCCACGCCGTTTTCTTTATCGTTAAATGAAGAAACTCCATCCCCTAAATGAAGATTGACACCGTTTTTAATTACGTTTTCATGCACAAGCTGCGCCATCTCATAGTCAATAGGAGCCATAACCTGGTCAAGCATCTCAACAATGCTTACACTTAGCCCTGCACTGTGAAGGTTTTCCGCCATTTCAAGGCCGATAAAACCCCCGCCGATTACTGCAGCACTCTTAACTCCTTCCTGCTGCACAAGCGCACGTATGCGATCGGTATCCGGGATGGTCCATAGTGTCTGTATTCTCGGAGAATCTATCCCCTGTATGGGAGGTCTAACCGGCGAAGATCCCGTCGCCATTACGATGACGTCGTAAGCTTCTTCATAAATCTCCCCCGTTTCAAGCCTTTTAACCGTAACTGTCTTTTCTTCTCGATTTATAGAAACCGCTTCGTTTTTTACTCTCACATCGATGTTATATTTTGATTTCATTACCTCCGGAGTTTGCACAATTAGCGCGCTCCTGGATTTTATTACATCTCCGATATGATACGGCAATCCGCAGTTCGCATAAGAAATATATTCGCCGCGTTCTAGTATGATAATTTCTGCATTTTCATCCAATCTCCGGAGCCTTGTCGCACAGCTAGCACCCCCTGCAACGCCCCCAATTATCAAGATTCTTTTCATGGAAAATCCTCCTTTATATTTTATACATTCAAATCAAATTTTTAATTATGCTTATTTTACTTTTTATATATACCCTGTTTGCAATTTTTACAACAAGTATTCAGTTTGTTTTTTTGGTAAAAAATCTTGACAAAAACGAAACAAACAGTATACTAAAAATATAAACCTGAAGCGTAGGTATTTGTCCGGCGATGAAGGATTTACTTTTTCTGACACAAAGATTTTTCTGAAGTGGAAGGCAGTGCAATGCGATATTTTTGCATAGTATCCCTATGCGTATTTGCTCCCTTCTGGGAGTTTTTTTATTTTCCGCGCAAGCATCGTCGTCAGAATCAGTTCCAATCTTGCGGTCTTAGACACTGCACAGGCAAATAAATTTTCAGCCTACATAAAAGAAAGGAAGAATTCTATGTATAACCCAAAATCATCTAAAGCCCCAGAATTTATAAACCACCAAGAAATACTCGACACGCTTGCTTATGCCGACGAAAACAAGACTAACGTAAAATTAATCGACAGCATCATTGAAAAGGCGCGTCTAAAAAAGGGATTGTCTCACCGCGAGGCATCCGTTCTTTTGGCATGTGAACTTGAGGATAGAAACGAAGAAATTTTTGCCCTGGCAAATCAAATCAAACAGGATTTTTACGGAAACAGAATCGTCATGTTTGCGCCACTCTATCTTTCAAATTACTGCATTAACGGATGTGTATACTGCCCTTATCACGCACAAAATAAAACTATTCCGAGAAAGCAGTTATCTCAAGAAGAAATTAAGAAAGAGGTTATTGCTCTGCAGGATATGGGGCATAAGCGTCTTGCACTTGAAACCGGCGAAGACCCTGTAAACTGCCCTATTGAATATGTTCTTGAAAGTATAAAAACCATTTACGGTATAAAACATGAAAACGGGGAAATACGCCGTGTAAATGTCAATATTGCCGCAACAACAGTTGAGAACTATAAAAAGCTGCGCGATGCGGAAATAGGTACATATATACTTTTCCAAGAAACTTATCATAAGGAAAGCTATGAACAGCTACATCCAACCGGCCCTAAGCACAATTATGACTATCACACCGAAGCAATGGACAGAGCCATGACAGCGGGCATCGACGATGTCGGTATCGGCGTTTTATTCGGCTTAGAAATGTATCGCTATGAATTTGCTGGTCTTTTGATGCATGCCGAACATCTTGAGTCGATTTTCGGCGTTGGTCCTCACACTATAAGCGTACCTCGCATACAGCCCGCAAGCGATATCGATCCCGATTCTTTTGATAACGGTATCGACGATGATATTTTTATTAAAATTGTCGCTTGCATCAGAATATCTGTACCTTACACAGGAATGATCATGTCCACAAGAGAATCACAAGAATGCCGTGAAAAGACCCTAAAGGTCGGCATCTCGCAAATAAGCGGCGGCTCTAAGACAAGCGTCGGCGGGTATTCGGAGCCTTGCGAAGCCGATAAGGATTCGGCTCAGTTCGATGTAAGCGATCAAAGAACGCTTGACGAAGTCGTCAATTGGCTCATGGGGCTAGGGTATATACCGAGCTTTTGTACAGCTTGCTATAGAGAAGGCCGCACAGGAGATCGCTTTATGAGCTTCTGCAAAAGCGGGCAGATTTTGAATTACTGTCATCCAAACGCGTTGATGACTTTAAAAGAATACCTCGTGGATTACGCTTCTGAGAGCACAAGCAAAATCGGAGAAAAGCTTATTGCCGCTGAGCTTGAAAAGGTTCCGAGTGAAAAGGTAAAAGCACTTGCCAAGGATCACCTCGAACGCATTCAAGAGGGTCGCAGAGATTTCCGTTTCTAAAATTTAACTAACGACTTGACAGGCAGCGCATTTAATTCGCGCTAATATCTATACCTTCTTTTTAAAGGCCCACATACTAAAGTGGGTCTTTTTATCTTATAAAATCAGTAGCAATCTCATCTTCATACTGCGGTAATGTAATTCCGCTTTTGCGCCCACATTCGATGCTCTTTAAAAGCCATGCCATATTCTCGCCCAGCGTTCTCATAGTCTGCAAACCTTCCTCGTCTCGAAGAACCTCCTCAGCTTTACGGCCGTGTACCTGATTCCAGTATTGAGATGAAACAATCGGCATATTAGAAATGGTAAAATATTTATTCAAGGTATCAAAAGCGGCCGAAGCACCTCCGCGCCGGCATGACACCACGCTTGCTCCTAATTTGCCGGACATACGAGATCCTGCCGAAAAGAATAGCCTATCCAAGAACGAGACCAGTTGTCCGTTTGGACTCGCAAAGTATACAGGGGAGCCGATTACGATTGCATCGATACCTGGTAATTTTGCAATTGTTTCATTTACCGCATCATTAAAAGCGCACACTCCTGTTTTTTTGCATGTTCTGCAATCGATACAGCCTGCAACGGGTTTTTTGCCTATCTGCATGATTTCTGTTTCTATTTCATGCTTATTTAAAGTTTTTGCAATCTCCCAAAGAGCCGTGTAAGTGCACCTGTGTTCATTTGGGCTTCCATTTATTAATAACACCTTCATTTTTTTCCTCCTGTTTTTAATAAATAATAAAATCGATTTCTTTGCCATTCAAATTTTAATGCTAGCTTCTGCATGTCTAAAATTGACACACTCTTTAATTCATATTATACTTCCCGTAAGAATATACAACAAGTCAATTACACACATTAATATTACATAAAACTCAAGGAGGCCAAATATGAAAAAGAAGTTTGCATACTTGCTTATGGGGAAGCCCTTCGATCCTGCAGTACATCAAGCTACCTTTGAAACGGACGCTCTTATCACTTATATTTTTACAGTTCGAAGCTTCGATGAGGCCTGTGATAAAATTATTTCTTTAGAAAAACGAGGTGTTGGTGTGGTTGAATTGTGTGGTGCCTTCGGAGAAGCCGGAGCGAAAAAGCTCATAGAACTTACAAACAATAAAATTGCAATAGGATATGTTACGCATAAATCAGAGCAGGATCATCTATTCGACGCTTTCTTTTCAAGGAAATCGGAACTCACAAAAGAGACACTGTGAGCTTTAAGGTGTCGTTAATAAAAAACCCCCTAGGGGGTTTTTTATTATTGCTTACAGTCACCTCTTGATACGATCAAGTTATAGCCTATTTCCTCCATGCGCCCGTGTATACATGCGCGGCATTCTGCCGCCTCATCGCCCGTACATATCTTGTTATCGTAAAGCATGTACTTCTCGCGTACATTGATTGGAGAAAGGTTCGGCATTACTACATTTGCGCCGGCTAAAACGCCCTGCTCTCTTCCCATCGGGTCAATTGTGCCCAAGGCGGTTGTCGCAGGCAGCAAAACATTTGGAATCATCAGGCGGATTAATCCGAGTAAAAATAATGTGAGTTCAATTGTTCCGGCAGGCTGCTCGGCAAAAGGCGTATCGCAATGCGGAATGAAAGGGCCTATTCCCACCATTTGTGGCTGCAATTCATTGATGAACAGCAAATCATCCACAAGACATTCATTTGTCTGATACGGTGAGCCTACCATGAATCCACATCCGACCTGGTATCCGATTTGCTTCAAATCAAAAAGGCATTGCTTACGTCGGCTCAGAGTCAATTCTTCCGGATGGAGCTTTCTATAATGCTCATCGTTCGCCGTCTCGTGCCTGAGTAAATAACGCTCCGCACCCGCATCAAAATATGCTTGATAGCTTTCTCTGTCCTTTTCACCCGCTGAAAGAGTTATTGCGCAGTCGGGATAATTTTCCTTAATCGCGTGCACAATATCCACAATTCTATCGTCCGTGTAATACGGGTCCTCTCCGCCTTGCAATACAAATGTACGGAATCCCAATTCGTATCCTGTAGCACAGCACTCCAAAATCTGTTCTTTTGTCAGACGGTACCTGTCAGTACCGGTGCTGCTCTTGCGGATACCGCAGTAATAGCAGTCGTTCTTGCAGTAATTTGTAAATTCTATCAGCCCACGCATATAGATATCGTGATCGTATATCCCATGCTTTATTGTGCGAGCTCTCTCAAAAAGGTACTCTGTCGATTCCGGATTTCTGTTATTCAATAAAAATAAATATTCTTCTCTGCTTAGCTTTCGATCTGCCTCAAGCTTACCAATCAGTTTCTTTAATTCATTATTCATACTTTGCACCTCCGTAATTGTGCGGAAATAAAAAATGCGCTCGTAAAAAGCGCATCACTCTCACTATAGATTGCTGTGCCTTTCACTCAGAATTGCTCTTTGTGTCAGTATATTGTTTTGAGTTCTTTGCCGGAAGACGTGATCTTGCGGTTCAGAATAATAAAATTATACCATACCGATGTGTTTTGTCAATAATACAGTTCGAGATATTATATCCGTCTTGAATTAGTTTATGCTTTGCGCAGATTCATGCATTTCCGGTGAATATAACGAGTATTGGCTCTTCCCCCGCATCTTTGAAGTATACATTGCAGTATCGGCGCACTTTAACAATGATTTTGCGTCCCCAGCGTCCTGTGGATACAAGGCAACTCCAACACTTACCGACATGTTGTATTCCCTCTCGTTTAGCTGGACTGGCTCATAAAATGCCTCTATTATCCTGTCCATAATATTTTCGATGTTTTTCTTACTATCAATATTGTTTATCAAAATGACAAACTCATCACCACCGTAACGGGCAATTATATCGTCAGGCCTTATACTTAATGATAATATACGCGCCGCCTCGGAGAGAAGACGGTCTCCCAGATCATGCCCCATCGTGTCGTTTACGGTTTTAAAAGAATCAATGTCCAAAAATGCGACAGCAAACATTGTTCCGTTTCGCTTTGCTCGTCTGATCTTTCTCTCGAGCTCGCTCTTGAATAAAATACGATTCGGCAGAAGTGTCAACTGATCGTGGTAAGCAATGAAATTTATTTCCCTTTCAGCTTCAGTCTTTGTGATAGCATCTACAATTATATTGGCGATAATCTCCAAATATGTAAATGATTCCAGATTGCTGTATAATGAAGGACGCGGTGTTACGAAAACCATGATGCCGATGATGTCCCCTTGCTTTTTTATCGGCAAAGCAAGTATTGATTGTGCCATTTCGACATGGGCGCGGCTCGTGAAATTTTCGGCAAATGACATAAATTTTGCATCATGCAATCTTACTATATTATTAAATTCAAATTCCTTTAACAATACAGCCCTCATTTCTTTTTTCAATTCTCCAAAAGGTTCTGCTTGTGTTTGTATATCCCGCGATCGCCACTCGGCAGAGTAATACACCTTATCCTTATCTTGATCAAGTAAGGCTATACTAGCTTTGTCGCTTCCGATAAAGCTACCGCACTGTTTAAGCATATTCATCGTCTTTTCATTGAAATTTCGTTCATTCACTGATACGAAATCATGAGAAATTTGAGCTATAAGCTTCTGTATTCCGATTTGATTTGCATTTTCTTTTAGTCTTTGCACATAGATTTTATTCACATAGAGGGCAAGAATAGCAGCAATCGCTATAACAGTAATTTGTATAACATAATCCAACCCATCGACCTTAACAATGAAATTAGGTGCGGCTGCCCAGAGAACCATCTGAGTTAGAATTGAAGTAGTAAGCACAGCAATTAATATTGTGCGCCTGTTAAACAGCATGAAAATAATAAAGAATAAGAAGATTAATGCCCACATTGAAGTTTTTATATTAGAAGTAAGCCCTAAGGTTCCCAAAGGAATTGTCAAAGAAAGCCCCGCAACAAGCGCAACACCTTTTGCTACATTATCGACTCTTTTTATTTGGAATAAAAAGATGGATCCAGCCGTCAAGATTAGAATCGTGCTGAACATGATTGTCGGTACAAGAAGCAACGAATCATATAATAGCTTTTGAGCAATAGGTATAATGACGGCTCCGACAGCGCAAAGCAACGCAATATATTTGTATATGTTGTTATAAGCGGACTCATTTAGAATCAATTCGTTTTGATTTTGAATCTCCGAGCGCAGGAATCCATGATGCTTTATTGAATAAGCGACGGCAACAGCTGGTAAAATTGCAAATATTGCTGAAACCTGCGGTATCCTAATCCCTAAAAATATCGGTATTACATCCGTCAACATTCCCAGAAATGAAGCGATTATGGAAGAGAAGACCAATAATTTGCCTTGTTTTTTTATCTTATCTGAGTTAGATTTTCTGAACCATAAATATACAAGAAAAATTGAGATTACCGCAAAAATTAAGGCGTATCCATAATAAAACCAATCCCACGCATCAGTTGAAGAAATGTTAATCCATCCTAATTCATTACGAATCAGCCTGTCCTGGTTGAGCCCGATCAAAGGAAGGTATGTATAAGCAAAAATCGTGACTGCCGCGGGTAGATATATAATTGGATAAATCCACCGTTTTTCTAAGATGTTATTTTTTTGAGTTAACAGTAGCGTAAAATGTAGCAGAAGGCTTAACACCGTTCCCCAGCCAAACGGCGCCAAGCGCCGCCCAAAATCACAAATTGTTTCATTAGCTGCAGTGACCGTAATTGCCAAACCGAGAGACCATATCGCAATAGCTAAGCCCAGCACCAAAAACACCTTGTTTATAGGTGTTCTTAAATCTTCTTGAATTGCATGAACACTGCAGGCAAAACAATTGCTGCCGATTGACACCAGTAGTATGCCCACCAAAATCGGATATTCCACTGGTTGGCTCCTTTTTTGTACATTACGGGTATTATTATATAATATAATTTAAAAATTTAAAAGGTAAATTTCATAATATTTTATTTATTTATCATCTTTAAACTCTGCAGCATCTCGGTTTCTTTATATTTTCATTCCAAGGAAGGACAAATTCCAGAATCCCGCTTGCATATGGTGCAATATCATATTGCTGGTAATAGATCACTGGTCCTTCGCTACTTAAATAAAAATTTGCGGGATTGAAATTTTCCGCTACCAACTGGGCATAGTTATCAAAATACCAATTTTCCCCATGGCTTATTTGCGTTGCAATTTGTTTGCAAACCATTTTTATTGCATAATCGGGGTTTTCTATTATGTGCGTCAGGTAAATTCGGTCGCCTGTACGGATATTCCAAGTCTCCGATTCTCTGAGCGTGCTTCCATGAGCACCTCCCGTAAAAGTATACATATCCGAGTATATGCTGATTACGCAGTCTTGATTATATGTGATGTTATATAGGGCATAAGCTTCATGAACATGGAAAGGAAAATCTCTTATAATAGATTCTTTATATTGTAAGAGAGCTTGTTGATACATACGGGTTTCAAAGATTATTTGCATTTCCAATGTCCTTTGTCTGTAGTAATTATTTATTCCGTTTAGCCCCTTGCAATAGCATGTGTTTCGAAATTGAGGGTACTCAATTTTATAGTTCAATAGTTTTTCCGTGCTTTTGAACATCTCTCCTTGTAAAGTATGTTTATTTACCGTTACATAATTCTCTAACATTACATCACCTCTATTACAAACTATGCTTTCATGGGGGCGCTTGTGATTTCTTGAATGAAGCCGATGCTGGCATGTTGCAATTTATTGGATATTTTTTTTTCGCTCGCTTATGCTATAATCATATTAAATTCACGGGCATTGCTGCCTGTACTCTAACTTTTATTTAAAAACCATTTTAAATTAGGAGCAACTATGACTTTGTTTAACAGTTTAAATATAATAACGATTTTAATTATTTTTATATTTTTTATGCCTATATTAACGGGTGTTTTTTACCCTATTTCGGGCAGCAGAATACATTATTCCGTTCATTCGGTTCTTGGTGGGCTGAAGCTTATATTAGGGATTATTTTGACATTCCTATTTATTAAAGTTGTTTTTTCCGGCAAAGAAAATAATTTTTTAGAAATCCTCTATAATTTTATCCCTAATTCCGGGGAGTTTATTTCAACGCAACAGTATGATATTGCAGCGTACATCATCGCTACAGTTGTACTTTTATTCATTATACTTTGGATCTTGGAGTTGCTAACAATCCCGCTTTACAAATATGTCCTCGCTCCTTTAACGGATGAGATTTTATCATCTATAGAATCTATGGGCACAAATGCAAAACGTGTTTTTAGCGGGGCATGGCAGATACCAAAATCCTTATGTATGGTTTTGATTTTTTCTTTGCTGCTTAACTTTTATACAACGTACGTCAATAATCCCTCGGTCAATAATTATATCAACAATTCAAAAGCATATCAGTTTATAAATAATAATATTGTATCTCCGGTTCTGAGCACAGACACGGTGCAGCAGCTCCCTGTTCTCGTCAGCGATTCATTCAAAAGGGCTGCTGAGGACTTTGCGCCTGCCAATAACGACACCGCAACTCCAAATTACTGGAATTTACCTGTCATTAAGTACTTTAACGGTATGACTCTTGAGGAAGCCGTAAAATCTAATGCTTCTATTGATAATACCGCAAAAGAAATCGTCGGGGCCGAAACTGATGATAGAAAAAAGGCCTACCTTCTATACGAATGGATTTGTAACAACATAGAATACGATCGGGATAAAGCGAAGGTAATTGTCAATGATTCCTCACGTGTTCATTCCGGATCAATCGTTACTTATTCTGAGAGAAAAGGTGTGTGCTTTGATTATGCCTGCCTTTATATTTCCATGTGTCGGGCGGTAGGTGTACAAGTCCGTTTTGTTACAGGATTGGCTTATAGCGGCATTGAATGGGGTGACCATGCGTGGACACAAATTTATGATGCCACCGAAGACCGCTGGATCAACGTCGATCCCACCTTTGGCAGCTCGGGCTACAATTCTTTTGACACCTCGAACTTTTCTAAAAATCATAAATATGACGTTGTGCAGGCGGAGTGGTAGATAGCGCGTGACAACGTAATGACAAGGGGATGGGGTTTGTGGCACACTGCGTGTGTCACAAACCCCATCCCCTGTCACATATCTTTATTTTTTAACTAACCCCTTTAATCTCTCGATTGATCTTCTGTCGTTTTCTAATATCTCGCCTACAAATTTCCTTGAATTATTGTC
>JAQWFH010000045.1 GCA_028704515.1 Eubacteriales bacterium | reverse complement strand
GAGAAAAGGATGGAGGAAATTAAATGATAGTTATATTGTTAAAGGACGTGAAAGGCACTGGAAAGACTGGAGATATTGTCAAGGTTTCCGACGGCTATGCCAGAAATATGCTGATTCCGAGAGGAATTGCGCAGGAAGCTACGCAAGGAAATGTAAGAAGCCTTGAAAAGCAAAAGGAAATTGCGGCAGAAAAGCTGGAAAAGGAAAGAGCCGCGGCGCGCGAGCTTGCCGAAAAACTGAAGGCCGTTAACGTCGAGATAAAGACAAAGGGCGGAGAGGGCGGCAGATTGTTCGGTTCTGTCACGACTAAGGATATCGCCGACGCGCTAAAACAGCAGCATCAAATAAATATAGACAAGAAGAAAATTCTCCTTGATAGCCCTATTAAAACACCAGGCAATTTTGAAGTGCCGGCAAAGCTTTTTACTGACGTACAAGGAATTATAAGAGTAACTGTAGCAGTGTAATTAGGAGGAGAAGTTATAATGGCTATAACGGAAAGAATCCCGCCGCACAACAACGATGCGGAACGGTCGGTTTTAGGGGCCGCTATGCTCAGCAAGGATGCGCTCTTTGATGTAATACAAGAAGTAAGGCCGGCAGATTTTTACGATTCGAAGCACAAAGAAATATTCCGAGCCATTTCAGACTTATGCAGGAGAAATTCTCCCGTAGATACGTTAACCGTCTCCGAGGAGCTGAAAAAGAGCAATACGCTTGAGCTTTCGGGAGGCAGAGCCTACATAGCTGAATTGTCAGCGGACGTGCCTTCCACCGCAAACGCATCCTCATATGCCAAGATTGTAGTGGAGAAAGCGATGCTCAGGAAACTTATTGGAGCAGCCGGAGAAATAACACAAGAAAGCTACACGGAAAAAATGGAGCCCGAGGATATTCTTGACTTTGCAGAAAGAAAGGTTTTTGAAATAGCTCAGTCGAGACAGGCAAAGGACATAATTCCGCTGAAGCAGGTTTTACTCGAAAATATTGAGCTTATAGATAAAGCAGGCAGCATGGAAGGAGATATCACCGGTATATCAACCGGCTTCCGTGACTTAGACAGCAAGACAAGCGGTCTGCAACGCTCGGATTTGATTATCCTTGCGGCAAGACCCGCAATGGGAAAGACGGCATTCGCATTGAATATCGCCCAAAATGCAGCGCTCAAAAGTAATGCAAATGTTTTGATCTTCTCGATGGAGATGCCGAAGGAGCAGCTGGGACAAAGACTCTTATCTATGGAATCTCGAATTGACATTCAAAAGCTGAAAACAGGGCAGCTCAACAGATCTGACTGGGATGACCTTAACATAGCGCTCGATACACTTTCAAGAGCGAATATATTTATCGATGACACACCGGGTATCTCTATAATGGAGATTAAAAATAAATGTAGAAGAGTTAAAGCGGAACACGGGCTGGACCTTGTAATCCTTGACTATCTGCAGCTAATGAGCTATGATGGCAAGGCGGATTCAAGGCAGCAGGAAATTTCGACGCTTTCGAGATTCCTTAAGCTGCTTGCAAGAGAAATCGATTGCCCCGTAATGGTACTTTCGCAGCTTTCAAGAGCACCGGAAATGAGATCAAATCACGAGCCCATGCTTTCTGACTTAAGAGAATCCGGAGCAATAGAGCAGGACGCCGATATTGTTTTATTCCTGTACAGGGACGATTATTATACGAAGGAAGAGTCACAGAAGCCCGGAGTATGTGATGTAATAATCGCAAAGCACAGAAGCGGACCTATAGGTACCGTCGAATTGACATGGCTTGACAAATATACCCGCTTTGTTGACAAGAGTGGTTTCCAAGAATAAGGAGTACACTTCGTGAGATTTAAGAAAGAAAAAACCTCAACTCACTATCTTTATGAGACGTGTGTTGAGAATATATATATAAATGAATATATGGCGACAGCCCCGGGTGATTATGTTAAGATTTATCTGTTTGCGCTTATGTGTCTGCAGGCGGATAGAGATATGTCGGATGGAGAGATTGCCGAGCAGCTGATGATGGATGAGGAACAGGTTAAAAAAGCATGGGAATACTGGATATCTCTGGGTGTCATGCGAAGAGCCGGAAAAGAAAACAGCGACCTTGAATTCACTAAGCTGAGAGAACTTTTATATGGCGATGCACGCAAAAACGGAGACAAGTCGGCTGAAAAGCAGGGCGCATTGTCTGACAGCAACATCAGAGACATGTACAAAGCCATTGAGAGAGCAGCTGCCAGACCATTAAGTGGCAGTGAAGTAGTTGAAATAAGTACGTGGCTTGATGATTTTGGAGTAACTCCTGAGATGGTAGTCTATGCTTATACATATTGCTGCGGCACACTGAAAAAGGATAACGTAAAGTACATAGCAAAGGTCGTCAAAGAATGGGCAATGAAAGGCCTGACTGACATAGCGGCTCTCGATGAACATATATCCAAAATCGACAAGATGACATTTCTGTATAAGAGAATATTTAAAGCTTTGGGGTTTATGAGAAATCCTACGGAGGAAGAAAAACGCATAATGCAGATCTGGTTCGATGAGCTGAACCTTACTATCGACGTAATTCTTGATGCGTGCTCGAGAACAGCGGGCATTACAAACCCCAATATTAAATATATCGATAAGATATTGAAGGATTGGAGTAAGAACGGAGTTAAGGCTTCGTCAGAAGGCAGGGATGCTATAGCGCCGGGAATGGTGATCAAGTATTATGACTATTTGCGGGAAAAGGGCGAAAAGGAAGCGAATGCACGCAGAGAAAAGATATATCGAAAGCTGCCGCAAATACAGGATATCGAGAGTGATATAAGAGAAAAAAATATGAAGATGTCTCGCATTATGGTGTCGGATATCAAAAATAAAACATCTGAAATAAAGAGTATTAATAAAGAAATTGAAAATTTAAGAGCTACAAAAGCGGCAATCCTTACTGATAATAACTATGAGGCAGATTATATGGAATTAAAGTACCTTTGCATGCTGTGCAAGGATACCGGAAAAACGGATAACGGAGAAAAATGCGTCTGCTTTTCAGAGCGCACCGAAGAGGCTAAAGAATGGCAAAGTTCAACAACAAAAGCAAAGTAAAGAATAAAAAGAATAAAGATATCGAAAAAAAAGCAACAAATGATACAATCGAAAAACAAGAATCTGTGGAATCGCAGATTGAAATAGGGGCAACCGTCATAGAAGAGCCCGAAGTGACGGAGGAAGCCCTTGTTGAATTGTTTGAAGCTGTGATTGATGAAGAAACAAAAGCCCCCTCTGTTAGAGAAATGATAAAAGACGCAGATTTCTTTAGCGATAAGGTTGAAATTATAATATGGGAGTCGTCTCGAAGAGTAGTTTGTTTTTTGAAGGAAAAATTTCAAAGTTTGAGGAAACGATTTTTCAAGGGGAAACCAAAAGAGGCGAGAAAATTGCGACGCAGAGAGCTTAAGATTTATCGTCATTATCTTAAGGTCAAAGATTTACTTACAGAAAAGGAAGGTGTTTTTTCACAAGGCATTATAAAGCGGATAAATCGGCTGGATAAGCAAAACGAGGCAATTGCAGTTAAGGCGTCGGTAGCGGCAAAGAAGAACACCCTTAAAATCAATAATATGCGCGAATGGGCAGACCGCAACAAGCGCAGGCTGTTAAGTATTTTTGCGGTTTCAATCCTTATTTTGTTTGGAGCGGCGGCAATTCTCAACCATGTAACGGCTTACGAATATTCATATAACGGCAGAGTTTTGGGCCTCGTAAAAGAGCAACACGATGTAGTACATATATTGGGGCTCGTAAGCGATAGGCTTTCCAACGAGCATAATGCCCAAATAGCAATAGATTCGGAAAAGGACATAACCTTTGATAGGGTAATATCGTTAGGCAAGGATGTCGACAATACTGAGCAGGTCCTTAAAAAGCTTACATATATGCAGAATATGACGGCAAAGGGATATGCAATTTATATAGAAGGAATACGCGTGGCCATTCTGGATAGTGAAAAATCGGCAAACAACGCACTTGACCTGGTTTTGCAGAACTATATGACCGATAATGAAAAGACAACCTATGAAGATGTCGGCTTTGCTGAGGATATAAAGATCAAGGGAATCGATACAAAGCTTGGCTACATAAAAAATGCAGATGAAGCGGCATACAAAATATTAACCGGAGCGGAATCCGTCAAAACACACACGGTACAAGCTGGCGAAACATTTTCGGGTATAGCATCTATGTATAATATAGGAATGTCCGAGCTTCAAGCGACAAACCCCCTAGTAAGGCCTGAAAGGCTAAGCATAGGGCAGGAGATTGTTTTGACACAAGCGGCACCGATGCTGACAGTTCAAACGGTAGAGATTACAACAGTGTCCGAGGGAATCCCATTTGAAACTACATATGAAAACGACGGATCTATGTATCAAGGGGAAAGCCGTGTTAAAAGCCCGGGGATAAACGGAGAAAGATCCGTAACGAGAAAAATTGTTAAAAATAACGGAATAGACATTGCTTCGATAGAATTAGGTTCATCGGTAATTTCCAATCCTTCGTCCGCTGTCGTTTATGTCGGAACTAAGATAATGCCGGCAAAAAAGGGAACGGGAACATTTAAATACCCTGTAAGTGGAGCTAAGCTTACATCTAAATTTGGTCCGCGATGGGGTCGTATGCACTACGGATTGGATCTTGCGTGCTCTACAGGGACAAGGATAAAAGCATCTGATGGAGGGACAGTAATTTCTTCAGGATATAGCGGTTCTTACGGCTATGTTGTGAAAATTGACCATGGCGGAGGATTTGTTTCATTGTACGCACATTGCAGTAAGCTTTTGGTAAGATCGGGAGAAAAGGTTTATCAAGGGCAGCATATCGCCAATGTAGGCAGCACTGGCCGAAGTACGGGACCTCATGTGCACTTTGAAATACAGTACATGGGAACGCCGAAAAACCCTCTGAACTATTTATAATAACGAGCTTTACATAACAACTTACAAAATATGCTTAAAGTTGTATGAATAAACGCAAACAAGTTACGAACGCTTGACAAGCCATTGTTTTTTTGTTAACATAAACAGTGCGTGACAACGCATTAGCCCATTAAAGCGATGGCATACAAAAACTAATGCGTGTACAACATTGCAAAAAAATAATTAACTAATTTCTAAAGGAAAATGGAGGAATTTAATTATGGTCAAAATGAGAAAAGGAATAGTTTTCCTTACAGTTCTTGCGCTCGCTTTCGGTATGTTCGCACTCACAGGCTGCTCTAACGATGAAGAGGCTGGAGCTGCAGGGTGGGAATATGTAGAGAACAACGGAGTGTTAAAGGTCGGTTTGGATGACACGTTTGCACCTATGGGCTTCAGAGATGAAGGAAATAATCTTGTAGGATTTGACATTGATCTCGCAACAGCTGTTGGAGAAGAGCTTGGTGTCGAGGTAGAATTCATACCTATTGATTGGGATTCAAAGGAACTTGAGCTTTCTGCAAAGAATATCGACTGCATATGGAACGGAATGTCTGTAACAGAAGAGAGAATTGCAAATATGGCGCTTTCACATCAATACCTCAACAACAAAATTGTAATAATGACTCTCAAGGATGATGTCGTAATCAAATCGGCAAAAGACCTTGCAAATTATAAAATAGCAACTCAGGTTGATTCATCGGCACTCAAGTCAATGCAAGCCAACGAGGAATGGGAAAGCTTTGCAGAAAACATTCTTGAGTACAGGACATATGACGAAGCCATCATGGACATGCAAGCAGGCAGAGCGGATTGCATGGTTGTAGACCAGGTTCTCGGAGAATACAAGAACACAAAGATGGACAACGTTATGAAGGTTTGTGACTTCGATTTCGGTGATGATTACTATGCAATAGGATGCAGAAAAGGTGAAGAAGATCTCGCTCAGAAACTTAATGACGCAATCGCAACTCTTATTGAAAACGGAAAAGCAGAAGAAATAAGCGTAAAATGGTTTGGAACAAACATTGTAATGCTTGAGCCTATTCCGGAGAAATAAAGAGAATACATAAATACACAGGAATTTCTTGCAGGGAATTCCGAGGAGGATAAAGTAAGTGAGTGAATTTTTAGCCGGATTTCAAGATACGATGGCTTATGTTGTAACACTTATGCCGTCACTCATGGCAGGTGCCTGGGTGACGGCCAAGTTGTTCGTTTGGACTCTTGTCCTTTCGTTGCCTCTTGGGCTACCTTTTGCCTTGGGCAGCAACTCTAAGTTTTGGCCTATTAAAGCCATCTGTCAGATATATGTATTTATTTTTAGAGGGACACCATTGATTCTTCAATTGTATTTCTTCTATTTCTTCTTACCGATTGCTTATGGTATCAGACTTGATCCGTTTGTTACCTCAGTAATAACCTTCGTACTCAATTATGCCGCATATTTTGCGGAAATTTACAGAGGTGGTATCAACGGCATAGACAGAGGACAGTATGAAGCGGCCCATGCGCTGGGCTTGTCAAAAAGTCAGACCATGTTCGGAATTGTTTTCCCTCAGACGATGAGGGTCATATTACCGCCTGTATCCAACGAAGCTATCGTTTTAATTAAGGATACAGCACTTGCCTCGATTATAACGGTTGGCGAGCTTATGAAAGCTTCAAGAGGCGCAGTAAACAGGGACGTCGATACAACCGCATACATAATAGCGGCAATCATATATCTTGGGTTTACCTTTGTTATGACATTGCTCTCGAACCATTTGGAAAGGAAATATTCCAGATACGACTCAAGGGAGGTGGATTAAATGACAAAAGTGAAATCTAACGGTATTGTCAAAATCATATTAAAAAAAGATTTGAAGGCCGGAGACATAATTTTAGAAATGAAGGGGATCTACAAACAATTCCCAAATTGTCTAGCAGTTGAAAATGTTGACTTTTCCATGCATAAGGGAGAAATCGTAGCTATAATAGGGCCTTCCGGATCCGGAAAAAGTACGTTGCTTCGAGGCATTAACGGTCTTGAGAAGATTACAGAGGGAGAGTTGGACCTGTATGGAACTACGGGAATGGTTTTCCAACATTTTAATTTATTCCCGCATATGACGTGCTTAAAAAACATTACATATGCACCGATGAAGGTAAAGTCTGTTAACAAAAAAAGCGCTGAAGATAAGGCAATGAGTCTTCTTGAGCTTGTAGGTCTCAAGGACAAGGCCGACGTCTTCCCGGGGCAAATATCAGGAGGGCAAAAGCAGCGTATAGCGATTGCTCGCGCTTTGGCAATGGAGCCCGATCTAATGCTCTTCGATGAGCCGACAAGTGCGCTTGATCCCGAGATAACGGGAGAGGTTCTGGGCGTTATGCGAAAGCTTGCAGAAGGCCATTCATCTATGATAATAGTTACACATGAAATGAATTTTGCAAAAGAGGTTGCCGACAGAGTCGTCTTTATGGACGGGGGCAAGATTATAGAAGAAGGAACGCCAAAGCAAATCTTCGAGGATCCTAAGAGCGACAGATTAAAGGAATTTTTAAAAACAGTATATTAATAAAAAGAAACAATCAAAGCAGCGCCGCGAAATATTCGCAGCACTGTTTTTTCTTTGACTTTTTTTTAACAGAAAATCAACTAAAAGGTTATTTTTTCAACACTTGAGTGAAGTTACAAGACGTGCTAAAATAAATTGTAGATTTTTTCTGGTAATTCTATCTAATCAATACAGATTAAATATAAAGCAGAATAATTGATTTGACAATCTTTAATATAACGAGGAAGGAGCAAGTATGAAAATAGGTTTTCCAAAAGAAATTGCTACAAATGAAACGCGCACGTCAGCAACTACGGATTCCATCAAGAAGCTTATAAAACAAGGCTTTGATGCAATCATTGAGTCCGGTGCCGGCGAAAGATCCGGATTTACCGACGAAGCATATCGTGAAGCGGGGGCAGAAATTGTTGATAAAAATGCAGTCTGGCAGGCAGAGATTATTTATAAGCTCAACCCGCCGAAAGACTGCGAAATTGCAAAGCTTCAAGAAGGCGCAACATTAGTAAGCTTTTTATATCCCGGGTTAAAGCCTGATTTATTAAAGAAGCTGTCTGAAAAGAAAATAAATGCATTGGCAATGGATATGGTTCCGCGTATTTCCAGGGCTCAGTCGCTAGATGCCCTTTCTTCAATGGCGAATATGGGAGGATATCGTGCCGTTATAGAGGTAGCCAATCGTTTCAGACGATTTTTCATGGGGCAGATGACCGCTGCGGGCAAAGTGGATCCTGCAAAAGTTCTAGTTATCGGAGCTGGGGTAGCCGGCTTGGCAGCAATCGGAGCGGCAAATGCCTTGGGTGCGGTTGTTCGTGCATTTGATACGCGATTGGAAGTAGCGGAGCAAATAGAATCCATGGGCGGAGAATTTTTGAAACTAAGGTTTGAAGGAGACGAAGACGGCTCGACATCTACAGGGTATGCAAAGGTGATGTCAGACGAATTCATAAAAGCGGAAATGGAGCTCTTTGCCGAGCAGGCAAAGCAGGTTGATGTAATAATAACAACAGCCTTGATTCCCGGAAAACCGGCTCCAAAGCTAATTACAAAAGAAATGGTAGACTCAATGAAGCGCGGCTCTATTATAGTGGATATGGCTGCTGCTACAGGCGGTAACTGCGAATATACAGTCCCGGGTGAAATAAATGTTACGGATTCAGGTGTGACAATTATCGGGTATACAGATTTGCCGGCACGCCTACCTACACAAGATTCAGAAATGTATGCTAATAATTTAGTAAATCTAACAAAAGTTCTTTGCAAAGAAGCAGACGGGAATATTGATATTAATTTTGACGATGTAATATTGAGAAATATGAGTGTTATCAGGGACGGTGAAGTGACATTTCCGCCTCCTGCAATCAGTGTAACCGTAGCGCCCGCAAAGAAAGAAGAAAACACTGTGGCAGTGACGGAAAAGAAAGGGATACCAAAATCGCTTAAGGTTGGATTTGGAGTTGTGGCTCTTGCATTATTTGTAGGGATAGGAATTTATGCTCCGCAAGAGTTCATTGGGCATTTTACCGTCTTTATCTTAGCCTGCATTATAGGGTATTACGTCGTATGGAACGTCACACATGCACTGCATACGCCTCTGATGTCCGTAACCAATGCCATTTCCGGGATCATTATAGTGGGGGCCTTGCTGCAGATCAGTGGGGAGGTCAACGCAATAACAATATTGTCATTTATAGGGATATTAATTGCAAGCATCAACATTTTCGGGGGCTTTACCGTTACACAGAGAATGCTGAAAATGTTTAATAGGGAATAGGAGGAAAGCATATGCCACAAGGAATAATAACAATATCGTATATAATTGCAGCACTCTTGTTCATTTTCAGTCTGGCGGGCTTATCAAAGCAGGAGACGGCAAGAAGAGGCAATGTTCTCGGAATAATCGGAATGGGCATAGCTCTTGCGGTAACGATAGCAAATGCACACCTTGATGCCTTGATGTACATACTTGCAGCGATGTTAATCGGAGCACTTATAGGAACACGATTGGCAGTAAAAGTTGAAATGACCGGAATGCCTGAGCTAATTGCTTGTCTGCACAGCTTTGTCGGATTTGCAGCTGTCTTAGTCGGATACAACAGCTTTTTAAGACTTTCAATGAATGCAGACGCAGCGACGCACGGAGCAATGCTAAACATAGAGCTGGCAGAAATATTTTTGGGGGTATTCATAGGCGCGGTAACCTTTACCGGATCTATTATCGCTTTTGGAAAGCTCCGCGGCCTTATAAAATCAAAAGCATTAATGCTGCCGGGCAAGAACATCCTAAATTTACTTGCAATCATAGCCTCTCTTACATTAATGGGATTCTTTATTTATGAAGGCGGGTCAATGGTATATTTGGCAATAGTCACCGCGATAGCTCTTCTTTTGGGCCTGCATTTGGTTGCATCCATCGGAGGCGCGGATATGCCTGTAGTAATATCAATGCTTAACTCCTATTCGGGATGGGCGACAGCTGCCGCGGGCTTTATGCTATCAAATAATTTATTAATCGTGACAGGGGCTATTGTCGGATCTTCTGGTGCAATTCTTTCGTATATAATGTGTCAGGCGATGAACCGCTCGTTCATCGCAGTAATTGCAGGCGGCTTCGGAAATGAAAAAGCAAGCGCGCAAGAGGTGGAAGAAGGAGAATATAGAGAAATAATTCCTGAAGAGGTAGCCGAGATTCTTAAGAGTTCGGAAAATGTAATAATCGCTCCGGGATATGGTATGGCTGTAGCGCAAGCGCAGTACTCTGTTGCCGACATCTCAAGAAAGCTCAGAGAGATGGGGATCAACGTTCGATTTGCGATTCATCCCGTTGCGGGGCGTTTGCCGGGCCATATGAATGTACTTTTAGCAGAGGCAAAGGTTCCGTATGATATTGTGCTCGAAATGGATGAAATTAATGAGGATTTTGCAAGTACCGACACAGTGTTAGTCATCGGAGCAAACGACACGGTAAATCCACTGGCTCAAGAAGATCCGTCAAGTCCTATTGCCGGAATGCCTGTTCTTGAGGTGTGGAAGGGTAAAAACGTAATAGTCTTCAAGCGATCCATGAGCGCAGGATATGCAGGTGTGCCTAACCCACTTTTCTATAAAGAAAACGCTCGTATGTGCTTTGGAAATGCAAGGGACACCCTAGATAGGATATTAAAAGCGATGTAAATTACAATTAAATAAGAAAAGAGCCTTTCCTTTACCGCATAATCTGGGTATAATTTAGTAAGGATAAATTATACTAAAGGAGTGTGTACAGAGTGAAGATTATAATAACAGCCGGTGGGACGACAGAGAAAATAGACGAGGTTCGAAAGATAACGAACACCGGTACCGGGAAGCTCGGCAGTATAATTGCAGAGGAGTTTGTAAGCCGGGCGGGTGACCGGATTGAAAAAATATATTATGTTTGCCAAAAGGGGACTATCGTGCCTAAGCTGGATTGCTTGGAGGAGATTAGGATAGAAGGAGTGGCAAATGCAAAAGAAGTTCTGTCCAAAATCTTAAAAGCCGATAAAATAGATGCGGTTGTGCACTCTATGGCTGTGAGCGATTATCTCGTTGACAGATTGACTACATCGGAAGACATTGCAGAGTTTATTGCACATAAGCTCGTCGAAAAAGAGATGGAAGAGCTTCGAAATGTCAAATTTTTATCTCGGTTTATCGGTGAATGCATAGATGAAAATGACAGGTTGCTTGACAAGAACAGCAAAGTAAGCTCCACTATAGAAAACTTGGCTATTTTCATGGGGCGGACGCCGAAGCTGATAGCATTGTTCAAGGAGCTCCAGCCCGATGCGATTCTTGTTGGCTTCAAGCTGCTGAATAAAGTGGGCAAAAAGGAACTTCTCGATGTTGCATATGAGCTGATGCAGAAGAATAAATGTGATTTTGTGCTTGCCAACGATTCCGACCAAATAACCGCAAGCAATCATATCGGATATCTCCTATCCACAGATAATTCATATGTGAGGATGGAAACAAAAGAAGAAATTGCAACCCAAATTGTAAAAAGTGTGCTGGCGTTATTGGATAAAAGGGTGTAAGCTATGAAAAATATTATTTTAGGTGTAACCGGGAGCATTGCGGCATACAAAGCCGCCGAGATAACAAATATCCTAACAAAGGACGGACATAATGTCGGCGTTATCATGACAAAGGGCGGCAGAGAATTTATAACGCCTTTGACATTGCAAACATTATCAAAAAATAGAGTTTATACAGATGTGTTTCAAGAGGACTACCCCAGAGAAGTTAAGCACATATCGCTTGCCGCCAAAGCTGATTTGCTGCTCATAGCTCCGGCTTCAGCAGATATAATTGGCAAGCTTGCAAACGGCATTGCTGACGACATGCTTACATCGGTAGCACTTGCAATCAGAGACATACCAAGATACATTGCCCCGGCAATGAATACCAGCATGTATGAAAATCCAATAGTCCGGGAAAACATTGAAAAGCTAAAGAAATATGGCTTTAAAATCATAGAGCCAAAAGAATCGAGACTTGCGTGCGGGGACCTTGGTAAGGGTGCGCTGGCAGATGTAGCAACAATTATTAAAACAATAGAGGATTGCCTCGGGAAATAACGCACTGAAAAACAAGCGGAGGATGATTAATGCCACTGCTTGTTTTTATATGGTTTTGGACAGCATGGCATAAGAAAGTATATAATTGAAATAATAAAATTTATGGTACAATGATGTAATATTGTATATAAAGAATATAGGATTAAACCAATTCAAATTACGAGGTGAGGGATAAATGGAAAATAAGACTTTAAGTATTCAAGGAATGACCTGTGCAGCTTGTTCCGCCAGAGTCGAAAGAGTTGTTGGGAAGCTCCCTGGTATAGAGCAAGCGTCGGTGAACTTGGCAAGCGAAAAGCTTTTTATCGAATACGACCCGCAAAAGGTGCGAATATCTGATATAAAAAATGCCATTGAAAAAGCCGGATATAAAGTAAGGGAAGCCTCGAAAACGGATACCACAGACGAAGACAGAAAACGAAAGCAAAGGGAATTTGAGGTTCTTCGAACAAAGCTAATTATTTCGGCTATATTTTCGGTGCCACTTTTGTATATTGCTATGGCGCCGATGATAGGCTTCGCGAATCTTCCTTTTCCAAGTGGGCTGGATCCTATTTATTACCCATTGAATTATGCGCTGACGCAGCTTTTGTTGGTTATCCCGGTGATATGCGTCGGATACAAATTTTACACAGTCGGATTTAAATCACTGTTGCAACGCAGCCCGAATATGGACTCGCTTATCGCAATAGGGACTTCGGCTGCTGTATTATATAGCATTTATAATACCTTTCAAATTATAAACGGCGATCACGGCTCTGCCCATTCGTTGTACTATGAAACAGCAGGAGTTATCATAACTCTGATTTTACTAGGCAAATCGTTGGAAGCGGTTTCTAAAGGAAGGACAGGCGAAGCCATAAAGAAATTAATGGGTCTCGCCCCCAAAACAGCTATAGTCATAAGAAACGATAATGAGACCGAAATACCTATTGAAGAGGTTGAAATTGGCGATATTATAGTTGTAAAGCCGGGTGCAAAAATCCCCGTTGACGGCACTATACTTGAAGGGCATACTGCAATTGACGAGTCGATGCTGACCGGAGAGAGCATGCCCATCGATAAAAATGCAGGCGATGCTGTATATGCCGCTACCTTGAATACAACAGGCACAATTAAGTTCCGTGCCGATAAAATAGGAGCCGAAACTGCGTTCGCACAAATTATCAAGCTTGTAGAGGATGCTCAAGGCTCAAAGGCCCCGATTGCACAGATGGCGGATATCGTATCGGGATATTTTGTGCCGATTGTCACCGCTATTGCCTTGCTTGCAGGGATAGCGTGGTATATTGCGACCGGGTCGTTAGAGCTTGCATTGAAAATATTTATTTCAGTACTTGTTATCGCTTGTCCTTGTGCTCTCGGCCTTGCTACACCGACCGCCATTATGGTAGGAACCGGTAAGGGCGCCGAAAATGGGATATTGATAAAAAGCGGCGAGGCACTGGAAACGGCACATAAAATCAATACCATTGTCTTTGATAAAACAGGGACTATTACAGAAGGTAAGCCGACCGTGACGGATATAATTACAGCCGAAGGTATCAATGAGGACAGGTTGCTTCAAATTACGGCATCAGCCGAAAAAGGCTCTGAGCACCCACTCGGACAAGCTATTGTGAAAGGTGCACGGGAAAAGAACTTGGAATTATTCGAAATAAGCGGCTTTAACTCTATTACGGGGAGAGGTATAGAGGCCAAAATAGAAGAGAATACAATTCTGGCAGGCAATCGCAAGCTTATGGATGAAAATAATATATCTTTGGAGGATTTGAAAGGGGCTTCAGATAGTCTTGCGCAGGTGGGGAAAACTCCTATGTATATTGCGATTGACGGCAGAGCCGCCGGAATAATTGCTGTAGCTGATGTAGTAAAGGAATCAAGCCGCGCTGCAATCCAAAGCCTTCATAAAATAGGTATAGAGGTTGTAATGATTACAGGTGATAACAAAAGCACCGCAGCCTTTATTGCTGAGCAGGTAGGCTTAGACAGGATCCTTGCAGAGGTACTGCCTGAGGATAAATCAAATGAGGTCAAGAAGCTGCAAAATGAAGGTAAGATAGTGGCAATGGTGGGCGATGGCATCAATGATGCGCCTGCGTTGGCACAAGCCGATATTGGGATCGCCATAGGCTCAGGTACGGATGTGGCGATGGAGTCGGCGGACATCGTGCTTATGAGATCGGATTTGATGGATGTTCCAACGGCTATTGATCTGAGCAAAAAAACCATACGGAATATTAAGCAAAATCTATTTTGGGCATTCGGATATAATACTATCGGCATCCCTATCGCTGCGGGGCTGCTATATCTTTTTGGCGGGCCACTTCTCAACCCTATGTTTGCAGCGGCAGCTATGAGCTTGAGCTCTGTTTCCGTAGTAACGAATGCGCTCAGATTGAAGAGATTTAAGCCAATGAAATAAATATCACTTTAAAATAATTTCAAAGGAGGATTTAAAATGGAAAAATTCGTATTTCACGTAGAAGGAATGTCATGTCAACATTGCGTAAAGGCAGTCACAGACGCGGTGAGAGAATTGCCGGGGGTGAAAGAAATCTCAGTGGAGCTGCTTGATAAGACGGCAACAGTTGTATTTGACCCTGCGCAGGTTTCTCTCGAAAAGATCAAAGAAGAAATTGAAGACCAAGGATATGAAGTAATCTGATAGAAAAGACAGTGGTTGTGGAAAGTTTAATTAAAGTAAAAAATTATAAATAGGCATAAAAAAATCGCTCTGTAAAAGAGCGAATATTTTTTGTGTCTATGCTGGGTAGACGTTGATAGCGCGAAGCTTTGATGGGTTCTTTGGATCGGCTTCAGTATCAAATGTTACATTCTGCCCTTCCTGTAAAGTCTTAAATCCATTTCCCTGGATAGCGGAAAAATGTACAAATACATCTTCTCCTGTGCTATCATTAGAGATAAAACCAAATCCTTTTGCTTCGTTGAACCATTTTACAGTACCGTTATTCATAACTGTACCTCCTTTTTTATTGTTATTCAGTGCAAAAATAAAAGCCACAGAAAATAAGTCAAAATGGAAATCGACTTACATTCTCTGACTATCAATTACTACATTTAGAATACA
>JAQWFH010000073.1 GCA_028704515.1 Eubacteriales bacterium | reverse complement strand
CTGCCTCAATTCCATTATCTGGTCCAAGGCATCTGTCTGCATCGTCTGGATTACCCTCTCCGCATAAACATTGATTGCGGTGCACATTAGCAGGGTTACTATAGCCATTACGGCCAATATCCCAGTTGCCTTCCGCCTGGTCAGCAGCTCGTCCAGCTTGCCTTCGATGCGGTTGATTGCTGCGGAATTATAGGCTTTTTCTTGTTCGTTCATATGTTCCTCCTCTCACCTAATATCTTGTCCGCTACATCGCCGACAAAATATAATCTCTTTTTTTCATAACCCGCATGCTCTACTCCCTGCAGGAATGTCTGCGCGCGCCACCTTGACACGCCCCGATATTGTGCGACCTGTGCAGTAGATAAGAGCCCACATCCTGGGAATTTCCGCTCCATATCTCTGATTAATTCTTGCTTAGTCATGGTTTCCCTCCTTTCAGCCTCCGACAGCATCCTCGCCTCATCTCGTTTCTGATCTCTGACCTCTTGCGCAAGCTCCAGCTTGTCGATTGCTCTGATTTCCGCTCTTACCGAAGTGAGCTTTTCTCGGCCGACCAAGACGAACTTTGATAGGTCTTCGATGGCGGCGGGTAGGTTGCTATGTAGTAATTCAATATCTTGCAACTGGTATCCCCTTTCTTTCCTCTAGTTCTAGGCTCTGTCGAATTAGCTTTAGGCTAATATTTAGTTTAAAAAAATTTGATGTTTAGCGCTTTTGAAATTTTTGCCAAATTGTCAGCCGATGCCTTTTTTTGACCTGATTCAATCTGGCTTATAAATACATTTGTTACGCCAACTTTTTCAGCAAGTTGCATTTGCGTTAGCTTTTTCTTTTCTCTTGCGGTTTTTATCTTCCTGCCAATTTCGTTCCAATCCATGATTTTCCTCCTCTCATAAAAAGTGTTGACAATTAACCAATAGTTAACTATACTGTAGCCATGAATTAATTTAGCTTATGGTTATGTCTTATGATCCACAGTTTTAACTTTGGGGGTTTCAAACTGTGGCTTAATATTATCCTAACCTTAGGCTAATGTCAACATGTTTTTTTAAATTGAAAAAAATTATTTTAAAAAGTGTATGGTTGTTAGTTATATAAGGAAAAGGAGAATCAAAATGACATTCGCTATTAAATTAAAGGAGTTGCGGACATTAGCAGGAATTTCCCAAGAAAAGCTTGCCGAAAAGATTGGTGTTTCTGGCGTTATGATTTCTCAATATGAGAACGGGAAAAAGATGCCAAGCAGGGAAACGATCAAGAAGATTGCTGCTTTTTTTGGAGTATCTTCATCGGATATGATCGGTGATAGTAGTGGAGAAAAATTAAGCGACGAAATAATAATACTCAACAGAGGAGCCAAGAAAATGTCTCCCGAAAAGCAAAAGCAGCTTTTAGATATCGCTAAGGTAATGTTTAAGGAGGAATTTACTGAAGATGACGACTAGCCCAGATTATCGTATAGCAACAAATATGGCATACCAAACATTAAGCCAATGCAAGAATTTTTCTTTGCCAATTCGTATTAAAGGCATCGTAAGGATATATCCAGACGTAAAAATTCTCTCATATAGTAAGGCCGATTCCAAATATGGGCTGAGCTCCGACATGCTCATGGAGCAGAGCGAGCATGGATTTACGATGCTAAAGCGCGGCAGGCGAATAATCCTTTATAACGAAAAGAAAGATATAGAAACCAAACGTTTTACAGTGGCGCACGAATTAGGGCACTGCGTCCTAGAGCATGCCAAGGATGATGATACCTCCAACAAGGAAGCGAATTGCTTTGCTAGAAATATACTGTGTCCAATTCCAGTCGTTAAGGAGTTGCAAATTGAAACCGAGGATGATTACGCTGGTTTTTTTGCGGTGAGCGAGCCGATGGCCTCGGCAAGCATAAATCTTGCGAATTCTGATTTTAATTATATCGACCGAAACCTATACGATAGGATGCGGGATCTGTTGATGTGTTATATGACTGGTTACACTTTGGCTGAGTTGTATGGGTATCCTTAAAATGTGATTTTCTCGTTAGCCCAACCTTTAGGAACGCATATCACTGAAGAAGGCACGGTCGATGATGACACGCCTTCTTAATACATAGTAAGGGAGGCGTTTTCATGCTCACAAAGAGCTTTACGTTTGACGGCAAAAGACATTTTGTTAGGGCAAAAACGCCCGAGGAGCTCGCCGTCAAGCTATATAAAAAGAAAAGGGATCTGGAAGATGGCAAAGTTGCCCTGAGCGGGAATATGACCGTAAAGAAATGGGCGGAAACTTTCCTTGAGGAATATAAAGCGCCGACGCTGAAGGGGCGACGTTCATACGAAACGTACAAATACAGGGTTGACTTGATATTGTCCGATATCGGGCATATGTCGATGCGGTCCGTTTATCCTCTTCACTGTCAACGAATTCTGAATAAGCTTGATGGGAAATCGCAGTCTCATATTGATAAAGTATACCAAGTTCTGCGGCAAATGTTTAGAGCCGCAAAGCGTAATCGCATAATCGCAACCGACCCAACAGAAGATTTGGTGAAACCAAAAGGTAGCAAGGGTACACACAGGGCTATTACGCAAGAAGAACGCCGGTGGACGTTAGTAGTCGCGGATAAACACAAGTCAGGTTTGTGGGTTCTGATCATGCTGTATTGCGGATTGCGCCCCGAGGAAACAACCTTAATACAAGGCAAGCACATACAAGGTGATCTACTGAAGATTCCAGGGACAAAGAATGAAAACGCCGTAAGGACCGTACCTATTCCCTCCGTTCTGCGCGAAAAATTACCCGCGCTGGCTCCGGATGAATTTCTTTTTAAAAACAATAGCGCGGCAGGCAAGCTAACGGACAGCGGCAGAGTGGCGTTGTGGAAGGCTTTCAAGCGTCAAATGAATATTGAGATGGGGTGCAAGGTATACCGTAATCAGCTTATGCCGATAAACTTATTCGAAGTAGAAAAAGGAGAAAAGCCTAAATATAAGGTTGCTGATGATTTGACTCCATACTGTTACCGCCATACCTACTGTACCGACCTGCAGACAGCGGGGGTTCCGATTAATGTCGCCAAAGAACTAATGGGACATTCCGATATATCTTTGACGGCAAATATATACACGCATTTTTCGGATACATCTTTTAAGGCAGCGCAAAATGCGATAGAAAGCTATGCGCAAAAGTCACACAAAAAGTCACACTTAAAGTCACCAAAGCACACCAAAGTACACTTTAAAAAGGCTGAATTAGAAAAATATGTAGTCAAAAAAATAAAAAATAAGTGCCTTTAAACATTTAAAATTCAATGCTCAAAAGACACTTTTTTGTTGGTACCCCCAGGCGGAATCGAACCACCAACGATGGTTTAGGAAACCACTGTTATATCCGTTTAACTATGGAGGCATATAGATATCGGAGAGCAGTACATTTTACTTCGCCTTACCTTCCGATATCACCGTATAATGATAACACAAAATTAAATCTATTTCAAGCAGTTGAACTAGATATTATATATTCCACTGTAGGATTACAATACATGTGTTACATTAAGTCAAAAAATTAAATACGGAAAACTTCTAAATTGTGTTATGTTTAATTTACTACTAAAAAACACCACAATTGGAGGTTCCCCGTATGGCAAGTAGT
>JAQWFH010000044.1 GCA_028704515.1 Eubacteriales bacterium | reverse complement strand
ATCTAGGTTTTCTGCCCAATTATATACACCTCTGATGATATAATACCAAAAAATGTAATATATTTCAATATTTAACAAAAATAATTTTAAATTTATTTTAATAAGTTAATAAGTTGAGTGCCAGGCATCGTCCCTAAACGGAACCCTCGCCGCCAACAACAAAGAAGCACCCTGCAGGTATTTCTACCCGCGGGATGCTTCCTGTTTCTAATGCTCTACCGGATTGTCAGAACATTCAATAAGTTAATAAGTTGCGTGCCAGGCACCGCCCCTACGTAAGATGCTTCCTGTTTCTAATGCTCTACTTAATTGTCAGAACATTCAATAAGTTAATAAGTTGAGTGCCAGGCACCGTCCCTTTCTAATAGACCAATTAAGAAATGTATCTTCCATTAAATCAGCATCTAAGCATTGCAATATCTCCCAAACAACCGCAGCTCGCATTTTCGACAAGGTAAGTTATCCAAAAACCAAGCTGCCCGAAGTATTGTCCATTGATGAATTCAAAGGAAACGCCGGAGGTGAGAAATTTCAATGTATATTAACAGATCCAAAACACAGAAAAGTTCTGGACATACTACCAAGACGCAGGTTGGACGATTTATGCCAGTATTTTTCGCAGTACAATAATCGCAAGGATGTTAAGTATGTTGTTATGGATATGAGCTCTTTATTCAAGTCAATGGCAAAGGCGTGCTTCCCAAAGGCTCGCATCGTTGCCGACAGATACCATGTGGTGCGTCAGGTTACATGGGCGTTTGAAGCAGTCAGAAAGGCAGAGCAGAAGAAATTTTCAAAAGATCGAAGGCTTCATTTCAAGCGGAGCCGGCAAATTCTTCTTAAGCATTCCCGTAAGCTGGCCGATGATGAAAAGGATCAAATATCGGTAATGTTGACCGCTTCTGAGAGACTTAGGAATGCATATTTGGTCAAGCTGCAGTTCGAGAAGGTCATGGAATGCAAAGACAGCGCAACCGCACGAAAAGAGCTCAGCAAGTGGATTGTATTTACACAAAGCTATCAGCTTCCCGAGTTTGAGGCATGCTGCACAGCATTTATCAATTGGTCAAAAGAAATTCTCGAATCCTTTGATTGTCCCTACACCAACGGATATACCGAAGGGTGCAATAACAAAATCAAAGTCATTAAGCGCAATGGATATGGGATCCGTAATTTTGACAGGTTCAGAAATCGGATTCTCCACATTATGGCTTCTTAATGGCTTGTGTATTGAATATTTTAAGCTTCTATTTGGGGTATATTTAACTTGGATTGATCGAAAAATCCGGGTGCAAATGAATGCACCCGGAAATCCCGATTTTTTATTAAGCTGGGCTCCACCCCAACATTTGACGTAGAGCCGTTTCTAATGCTCTACTGGATTGTCAGAACATTCAATAAGTTAACAAGTTGAGTGCCAGGCACCGTTTCTTACTTTTATGGAGCTGCAACTACTACTGTTACAGTATATACGAGATCCGCTTTACCAGCTTCGCTTACTGTAAGAGTAAAAGTCTTGTTTCCACCAGCTGCGGCTACTCCAGTAGTATCTACAGTATATATTGGTGCTGTCGCTGTTCCTGTCGCTGTTACGTCTGCAGCATTAGCTCCCCCAATCGTTACTGTTTGAGCAGCTGTCTTTGTTCCAGTGATAACTACTGATGTTGTTGTGTTTACTACATTGACATCACCAGCCTTAGTTGCTCCACCAACTGCAATCGTGTTGCCCGCAGCAGGTACTGGTGTTGTTAATGCCAAGTTCATATTTGCAGTCGCTGTAGCAGCATCGCCATAAACGACTACGATGTCGTAAACCTCGCTATCGTCGTCCACCTGATAGAGATAAACTTTCGAACCTGCTCCATTGGCTGTCTGTGCTTTAATAGAAGCCCATGTACCAAGTGAGTATTCTTTATCAACATCATCATAAACATATACTACCGCGTCGCTGTCAATTGGAGCATACCTGTCAACATCTGCATTTGCTGCGGATGAATCGGATATTCCTAAATCTCTTCCTGACTTTTCAACAACATATTTGCCGACTTCTTTTGTAGTGATTGTAGCTATGTCTCCCCTAGTGATAATGCCGTTGGAATCTGCACCCAGCTCAGCAATAACAATAGTGTTCAGGGCGCCATTGGCATTTACAAAATCAGTGGCAGTAAGCGTATTCTTAGCATCTGTATATGCTTCATAAGCCTTGCCAGCTGCTAATCCTTTGACCAGTTGAACTTCATCGTCATCATTATTATATGCAGCTTTTACAAAATTCAGCACTGCATATACAGAATCTTGACCTGTGAAGTATGAGTCAACTATCAGAACTTTAACTTTACCATCCACAACCTTAAAGCCCGTCACTGCGCCAGCTTTTGTTAAATCTTCTTTTGTTTCAACATCATTGATGCTTATTACTGAATAATCAGAAGCGTCCTTTGCAAAGACTACGATACCTGCATCGACTCTGTCATTATTCAAAACTGTCCTGCTATCACTTAATTTATCGGCAGTAGCAAGAGGAATTTCGTTTACAGCATTCAACTTGTCGATTTTACCATCTTTGTTCAGAGAGAATGTCACAACCTGATCAACAAGCATTTCTCCGGCAGCTGGTAAAGTTGTTCCTGTCTTGATTGTATATTCTTTTTCATTTCCTTCTTTATCAAAAAGAACGATTGTAGCATCTCTGACTGTTGGGCTAGAAGCTATATATGCACCTGTTACGATAGCATAGTTTTCGGAAGCTGCATCTTCAACATCCCAGAATGCGATGTCGCCATCATAATCGAGGTATGCTGTTCCTGTGTCACCAAGAGCAATAGGATCACTTGTGTTTGCGGCATAAACCTTACCACCGATTGTATAGTCATCACTATCGATAAGGGTCACTTTACCTTCAACCTTTTCTGTTCCAACGGCTACTTTTACTATGTCTGATGTCGTATCAGCTTTTTTTGCAAGATATACTTTTACAACATTGTCTTCTGCTATCTTGTCAAGGGAGTCTACCCCAAGGAGTACAAATCTATCTGCGTCAATCTTGTCATTGTCATCAAGGGCAAAGTCGTACCCGTTGAGTGACTCGTCATCGAGCATTTCTGCTTCGAATTGGAATGTGTCCGCAGCAGCCCATTCTATTACGGAGTATACTTCCTTGATTGTCTTGCCAGATACATTGGCCGCAATCGTATAGGTTGTATCTGCTGCCATTGCTCCTGATCCTGCTACAGGAAGAGAAATATCTTCACCATTCGTAAATACAGCAGCTTTTAACGGAGAATTTGGACCATCGGATTTGAAATTTACTGTGGCATTAGTTCCATCGCCAGCAAGGTTGTATTTAACACCAGCAGCTTTGAATGTTTTGCCTGTGGCATTGTATTTGCCTGTTAGGAAAGTGGACTTAACTTCCGCGATAGCAACTACGTCTCCGTCGCTGTTTTCAAAAGCTTTAACATAAGCCCCAACATATTCCATAGTGTTAATTACGGAACCATTTGCATCGTTGTTTGTGTATACATCAAATCCATTATCAACGCTCGGATTGCCGACGAGCTTGCAATCAAGATACACTTCAAGAACCGCGTCTCCTGACAAAGTAGTCTTTCCTTCAGAATCTACTGCGGCTGTTTCAAGAGTAAGTGCATTGTAGATAACCTGTGCAGCGTTAGCTCTGTCGATCGTTGCAACTGATGTAACGTCATCATAAAGACCGAGTCTCTTTCCGAGTGTTACATAGTTTGAAGGCCATGCTCCAACGAGTTCGTCAGAATTGTTTACATAACCAATTGATCTAAGTACCATTGTGATAGCTTCGTTAACTGTGATAGTGTTTCCAGGACCGAATGTTCCGTCTCCATATCCATTAACGATTCCTTTTGCTGAGCAGAAACCTACGTAGCTGTTAGCCCATCCGTAGTTATTCATGTCAGAAAAAGCAGATGCCGAGTATCCGCCAAGTGCAGATGCAGGCACGCCCATCATTCTTGTAATCATCGCAGCGAATTCTGCTCTGTTTACATTATTTACAGGCTTGAATGAACCGTCTTCATAACCTGTAATGATTCCGAGATCGCTGTTTGCAACGATAGCGTCATAATTAGCATTTCCTGAAATATCAGAAAGGTCTGAACCCTGCTTTACAGGATCAGCAGCAAATGCCATTGAGAAGCTACCGAGTACAAGTGCGAGCACGAGTACAAATGAAAGTGCTTTTCTCATTTTCATTGTTTATATCCTCCTATTTTTTTCTTCTGAAGGGGCTTCAATTTTTTAGGTGCAAACTACCTTCCCCTTCCGAAGATAATTTGACATTATAGTCGGTTGAGCAAAGCGCTGTAATTCTTTATTTTCAAGCGATTGTATCGGAATAGCACGAGAGGTTTTTATCGCAAATTCGCTTTTTATTCGGCAAAAAACATGCATCTTTACTTTTTGTTTGACAAAAAACATGCGGAAGGTTCGACAATACCCAGACGACAAAGTATAATTGAATTATTTTAACTTTAGGAGGAGCACTATGAATAATTTATCAACACAAATGGAAACCTATCTCAATTATTGCCGGTATCAGAAGAAGCTCAGTGACAAAACGCTCAATGCCTATAAAATTGACCTTGGGCAATTGTTGGCCTTTTCCGAGAAGGAAGAAAATCCGCTTACAAAGACATTTCTCACGGGTTACATCCGAGATCTACATACAAAATATAAGCCGAAGAGCGTAAAACGTAAAATTTCCTGCGTAAGGGCATTTTTAAAATACTTGGAATTTGAACAGGAGATAGAAATAAACCCGTTTGATAAAATGCAGCTTGGTTTTCGCGAGCCGACATTATTACCAAAGGCTTTACCACTCAACATAATAAGAAAATTATTAAAAACGGCATACAAATCATTGGAAAAAAGTCATACGGAATTCGGATATGCGACCGAATTAAAGAATGTAGCTGTGCTGGAGCTACTTTTTGCTACAGGCCTGCGCGTTTCGGAGCTTTGCTCTATCACGCCGGGCGATATAGATTTAAGAAATGGATTTGTTAAGGTCGAAGGGAAGGGCTCAAGAGAAAGGATTTTATTTATAAGCAATCCGGAGACTTTATCGGTGCTCAAAAAGTATAAAAATTTATTTGCGGATGAGATTTCCCGGGCAGGATTCTTTTTCATAAACAGAAGAGGGAAGAGGCTTACTGAGCCGTCTGTAAGGAGCATGATCAACATATATGTGAAGGTGGCAAATATACCGACGCATATAACTCCGCACATGCTCAGACATTCGTTTGCAACTTTGATGCTGGAGGAAGACGTAGATATTCGCTACATACAAAGCATGCTGGGGCATAGCTCTATTTCTACGACACAGATATATACACATGTTTCTTTGAATAAGCAAAAAAGTATTATGAAAAAGAAGCATCCGAGAAATAAAATCTCCATGTAAAGATATCCTAACGATCATGAACAATCGCAACATAATCTTTTATCATGTCGAATATATATTCGGCGTCTTTTTGTGTGGAAGCGAAGATTATGTTGCATATATTGGAAACACATTCAAGTGAATCGGCATCGGGAAAATATATAGGCCAAGACTGAATTGCACCGGTTATGTAATCAGCCGTCGTATGCAAAACCTGAAGGAGAGTATGGAATTTGGGCAAGGATAAACATTTAATGCCGTACTCAAGAGAGGCCACGTAGGATTCGCATATATCCAGATATTCTGCGATATCACCTCTTGTAAAATTGAGGGCAAGCCTTCTTTCTTTTATTCGCCCTGCCATTGCGCATAAATCGAGGGTTAGATCCTGTTTTTCAAGCGCTGAGTCACCCGATCCTAACAAAAGCCAATTAGGCGGGTAGGCTGCTTTACTTTCTTTATTGGGAAAAGCATTTAAGTTTATTGATAAAAGCTGATTGATTCGGAAGGTGCTTTCAACCGGAGAGGAATAACGATAGGCGTAGGGGTACGTATCAGCACAGGCACGAACAATACACTCCATGGATTTTATTTGCGATGGAGTGCATCCTCTGAGAGCATAGCTGGCATTGCGTACTATTTGCAGAAATCGAGCCTCCTCGCATGTAATTCCGGGACATGGGCATCCGGTGAGGATATGATGAAGCGACAAATCCAAAAGCTTAGACATTGAATATAAATTTTTGATTGTCGTAATTTTTGTTCCGTATTCGATATCGGCAATATATGACCTGCTTAAACCTATTTGGAGGGCAACATATTCGCGCGTAAAGCCTTTTGCGGTACGTTGCTGTTTGATACGCTCTCCAAGGCTGTAGGCGTCCAGCTCTTTTATTTCAAAACGCAGGTATTTTTTGTATCGTCTATTAATTTTTCTTTCATTAATTGTGGGGTCAATCATATTAGTCATAGAGTTAGTCCTTAATGTATTTTTATTAAAGCATATCTTACGTGGCATAAAATGTCAAAATGTTTAAACATTTAAATAATTAACGCAAAATTTAGATAAAAGTTTTCACTTAATTAGCATTTTATGGTATAATACGGCAAAAGGGAAAGGTAAAGGAGAAGATAGATGAAAAAGCGAACGCGAGCGATTTACATGGCACTTTCTATCGCATTGGTTTCAAACGGTACGGTCTTCGCAGGGGGAAGCAGTACGGCAGTTCAAGCGGAAGCTTGGGTTAGGCCCGATATAAGTGTCGAAGTGAACGAACAGATATATGAGTTTGCGGATGAGAATGGAGATTCGATGTACCCAATAATGTACAAGGGCAACGCTTATTTGCCTATTCGTGCCGTGTCGGGTATCATGCAAGAACCTGTGGAGTGGGTTGGTAATGCGAGAAGTATATTTATCGGGCGCACTATAACATATCCGAGTAAATCATTTATAAAGCATGAAAATTATTTTCCAAACATTTCCAAAACGGACGAAACGGCATCGAGGGCGCCGATCAGAGTCATTGTTAACCTGAGGAATGATATAAATATTTTTTATGACTTTGAACGTGTTGTATTTAAGGATGGCGCCGGCGTGACGGTATATCCGCTGATATACAATGGGAGCACATATCTTCCGTTGAGATCTGTTTCTGAGTTGATGAAGAGTGACATCACATGGGATGACAAGAATAAAACGATATCTATGGGCTCGAAGGAAAAGCCTTCCGAAGAGCCTTTGTCCGAAAATGCCAAAGCGATTAGCCATATATACGATGCTTCTTCTGAAATTTATAACGGCGTGACCTCCGGGATAATATCTCTTGCGTTAATGGAACAGGAAGAGAAAAACATCCTTGCGGGGGCTGTAAGTGAATATTATGATAGAGCTTATCGCAATACTTTTGAGGCAAAGCAGCTGGCGAAGCTGGAGGGACTTACCGAGAAAGAAGCACAAGCAGCTACAGGTGTATATGAATTTTCTGTGCTCCTTGAGCATTATGTTCTTATAACCGAAAATATAGTATATTTGGCGGCTGAAAATCAGGATTACAGTATGCTTGCTGACTCGTTCCTAAATACAGCCCTCAACATGGAAAGGGCTTTGAAAGAGGCCATCAAGCAGATAGAGCTCCTAAGTGAAGCCGAATAGGAGACTGAAAGATAAATCAAAAAATAGCGGGTGGTCGAAGCCCGCTATTTTTATTGTGTCTGCCGATGGTACACAAGAAGCAACGCTGCAAGTTGCAAACAATCTTTCCTTTTTATTTTTATTTTTTTTAGTAGATTCTTATTATCTTGTCATATTCACCGACACCACTGTAAGGTACTTCAGCAAAATTTAGACAAGTCGTCCGTGATTCGGAAGTCATACTTTGCTGCTCATCCATAAGAGATTCGGCTCTTTCCATGAGTCGCCCTCTTGCGTAATTTGAAAGAAATTTGTACATATCGAGAAGCTTTTTTTCGTCAGAGGACATCTTTAAGTAAAGTTTCAACTCTTCCACACAACGACGGGTATCCTCACAGTATAAATATTCCATTGGCACATTGAAATATGTGGACAGACTGTAGAGAATTCCTATGTCCGGTAGGCGTTTTCCCGCTTCATACATTGCGTAAGTGCTTCTTGCGATATTTAACGCCCTTGCCACCTGCGTCTGACTCCTTCTTTTTTCTACGCGAATTAGCTGCAAATTGTTTTGAAGAATATCCATTAAAATCACCTTATCTTTTCCCTAAAATTAGCTAACAATAATACCTTACACTTATTAAGGTCACATTAGATGAAAAAATGTTGCAAATATAGTGAAAAATTTGCAATATTTTTTTAATATCCCAAACTGAGCTAGAAGTTATAATGATGCATATAAATAGGTGAAGTTTATATGCATTTACTCATATAAGTTAAACATATACGGAAAATTCAGAAGATTTATGCATAAAGGAGGGATCTCCAATGGATGAAGAAAAGCAGTTAAAATCTCTCTCACCAAAGCAAATTGGTGAGAGGATAAGTAGTAGAAGAAAATTATTGGGTATTACACGTACTAATCTTGCGGAACAAATGAAGGTAACCTCTAAATTTATTTCTGATATTGAGAACGGCGATAAGGGTATGTCATTACAAACTTTGTACAAATTCATGCAAACACTTGAAATGTCATCTGACTTTATACTTGTAGGTAATTGTTATGATAATAAGGAAACTGAAAACCTCAAAAGAATCAGAGAAAATATTTTAACTCCGCTCTCATCACTAGAGGACAAGCAGTTAAAGTTTATGGAAGAAGTTACCAAACAATATGTACAAGTATTGAGAGGTAAAGGAAATGATGGCTGATGCTGAAACCAATAAAAGTATTAAAATTGATAATGTAAAAGAAATAACGGAAAAGCGTACGGATTTATATGAAGGAGCACCTATTGAGAAAGAGATATGCGAGATTTATAGCTCAGGCATAGTAGGAAGATACATAATGAGGAACTTCTCTCTTTTGGGCAAAGAAGAAGTAGAAGACATCGTAAACGATGTATTTAAATACGTTCTCGAGAATTTATGGAAGTTAAGAGATGTGAGAAAGCTGAAGCCGTGGATTCTTAAAATTGCCAACAGTTATGCCTGTATGCACAAGAATAGGATAAAAAGAGCGCGTGTGAATTTTTATGGGGAAAATTTTGAAGAGTTACTCAACGTGATTCATCACAGCGAGGATAATGTCGCCGAGCAGCAAAAAAATAACGAATTGAAGCAATTTGCGATAGAGCTTGTTTCCATTTTTCCCCCAGTGTGTAGGGAAATAATGGGATTACGGTATAAGGAAGATCTTTTGTTTAAAGAAATTGCCATTAAGTTGGATATGAATTATAATACTGTAA
This sequence comes from Eubacteriales bacterium, assembly GCA_028704515.1. Taxonomy (GTDB): domain Bacteria; phylum Bacillota; class Clostridia; order Peptostreptococcales; family Anaerovoracaceae; genus UBA1440. The sequence continues at coordinate 5,957 of JAQWFH010000044.1, read as the reverse complement.
GAAGTATGCATGCAAGATGCATAAAGCTGTTGAGGGCATTGCTGGATGAAGGAGGAATAAAGATAAATGACTTTTATGAGTGACAATGAGCATAATAAGTTGTCCCTTGATGTCCTGAGAAAAAACTTAAAGATGTAGAACTTTCCGAAGAACAAAAATTGATAGGGGATATAATAACAGAAAATGGGAAAAAATAAGCTAGTCGCTCCGCGCGATTAGCTTTCTTATTTCTAAGAATTCATTTTGTATAAATATTGTAACATATAAGACATTGTAGCGTACTTAAAAAAGAGGTATAATATAACATTAAGATATGACTACTTCGGAAGGATTGAATATGATGAAGTACGCAAGGATGGCAATCGTTCTGGTCATCGATATGCTCATTATAAATTTCTCATATATATTAGCCTTTTTGCTGCACTTCGATTTTGATGTCGACAGTGCTGTCTTTACAATGCACTTTGGAGTTTTCAACAGCAATATATTTGCTATTACCCTTATACATTTACTTGCACTCGGTGCTTTGGGAGTCTACGCAAGCATATGGAAATATGCCGGCTCACGCGAAGCTATAAATATTATATTCGGTACAGCGCTCGGAAGTCTCGCCGTTCTTGCGTATATGGCTGTTACGCGGAAGATAATCCCGGGAAGCATTGCACTTGGTGCATGCATATTTATAATGCTGTTGATTGGAAGTGCGCGCTTCGTCTATTTCTTATTCCAAAAGCTGAGGACGCCCGGTAGCTTTGACAATTTTGTTCTTAGAATAGGGAGAAAAAACATCATTGGTGATCGTGTTACAAAGGTTATGATTGTAGGTGCGGGGGATACCGGATCAATGATTATAAAGATGATAAAGCAACGTTCGGAGTATGGCAGAAATGTTCTCGTTGCAATAGATGATGACCCTTCCAAAAGAGGCAAGAAAATACACGGAGTGAAGATTGCCGGAGGCAGAGAAAAAATAAAACATTTTTCAAGAGTGTACGGTATAGATGAAATTATAATAGCGATGCCTTCTTCCGGCAACAAGGCAATAAAGACAATTTTGGAGGAATGTAGCAAGACGCGTTGCAGGATCAAGGTGATGCCCGGGTTTACAGAGCTTATGGACGATAAGATTCCTATAAAGGACTTTAAGGATGCCGATATACGCGAGATGCTCCAAAGACAGCCCCTGAGGCTAAATACGCGTGAAATCTCCGGATATATAGAAGGGAATATCGTACTTGTAACAGGAGCAGGCGGGCAAATAGGTGCTGAGCTTTGCCGGCAGATAGTGCGCTTCAACCCGAGGAGAATTATAGCTCTTGATATATATGAGGATATGCTTGCGGAGCTCAAGAACGAGATGGAAAATTCTTATCCCCAATCAGAGTTTGAAATTGTGGTCGGCTCTGTGCGTGACAAGTGCAGACTGCGCATATTATTTGAGAGATTCAAGCCTCACGTTGTGTTTCATGCAGCCGGTTATAAAAACATATCGCTCATGGAGGATAATGCCGGAGAGGTTTTGATTAACAACATCATAGGGACCAAGAATCTGCTTGATTTGTCGGAGGAGCAAATTATCCGCAAATTTATAATGATATCAAGCGACCGGGCGGCAAGCCCGGCCGGTGTCATGGGCGCTGCCAAGCGGCTGTGCGAGATAATGCTGCGAGACAGGAGCGCAGGCTCGCAGACGTCGTACTGTGCTGTACGCTTTGGAGATATACTCGGGAGTAATGATGCGGTGATTTCTCTGATAAAGAAGCAAATCGCGGCAAGAGGCCCTGTCACGGTAGAAAGCGCAGAGGCAGTTGGCTATTCCATGACAACAGAGGAAGCTGTGCAGCTGGCGATTCAGGCGGGGGCAATATCTTCGGGTGGTGAGGTTTTCTTACCGTATATGGGTGAGCCAATTAAAACAATAGATTTGGCCGAAAGTGTGATAAAGCTTTCGGGGTACGTACCGAATGAGCATATAGATATAGTTGTGAGCGAGCCGGAAGCAAACAAAGAGGCGGCGAGCATCTTTGTTCCGGATACCGAAGGATTTGAAGAGACGGCTCATGAGAAGATATACGTAGAGAAGGCTCCGGATTCGAAGCCTGAGCTCCTCAAAATGTTGACCCCGGGGGAGGCAACAGAATTTGAAGAAGAAGTTAAGCGCATTGCCTACAGTAAGCCCGAAGAAATTAAGGAGTGGCTGTCGCAGATGCTGTCTGAAAATAAAGCAGAGTAGTTCATAAAACACATGCGATTTGTTGGATTTGATTGAAAAGAGGGAAGGAAAAGGGGAAATAAAATGGATTTGAGAATTGACTTATTGAAGACCGGTATACCGGAAGACGAGATAAAGGGATTACGCAGTGAAGCTTTGGCTGCGTATGGAGATTTAAAGTCGGGGAAGCTGGAATTTTCAGGCTGGGTGAACCTGCCTGAGAGTTACGACAAGAAGGAATTCGAAGATATCATTGCAATAGCGGATGAGATAAAGAAAAAATGTGAGGCTTTGATTGTTATAGGAATCGGAGGCTCTTATTTGGGTGCGCGCGCTGTAATTGAGGCACTGGCCTACAATGCAGACCCATCGGGAGTTGAAGTTCGCTTTGCAGGCAACAACATGAGCGCTGTATATCACGAAGAGCTGCTCGATTGGGCCAGCAAAAGAGATATATGTGTGTGTGTCGTATCAAAGTCGGGGACAACGACAGAACCGGCCATGGCATTTGCCCTTTTTAAGGATATGCTGATAAAAAAATATGGCATTGAAGAGGCGCGCAGCAGAATATATGCCGTAACTGACGCTTGCAAAGGTGTCATGAGGGAAGAGGTTGACAAGGAAGGCTACAAATCCTTCGTGGTTCCGGATGACACAGGAGGGCGCTATTCAGTGCTTACCCCGGTGGGACTTCTGCCAATTGCCGCAGCGGGAATAGATATAAGATCTTTGATGGAAGGCGCTTTAAGTGCTTGCAAGAGCTACGGGCAAAATGCAAGCCTGACCGATTACGCAGTGTGCAGATACCTGCTTTCTCAATCGAAGCAAATTGAAATATTCGAGTACTACGAGCCTAGTCTGCAATATTTTGCGGAATGGCTTAAACAGCTCTTTGGGGAATCTGAGGGCAAAGAAGGGAAAGGTCTTTTCCCGGCGTCTCTTTCCTTCAGTGCAGATCTCCATTCCATGGGGCAATTCCTGCAGGAGGGAAACCAAATATTTTTTGAAAATGTGATAGATGTATTGAATCCGCCTACAGACCTGATTTTGCCGGATTCCGCAGGCTCACTTTTGGCGGGACGCAGCATAAATGCGGTAAATCGTGCGGCATTGAACGGCGTTATTGCAGCGCATAGAAGCGTGGGGATACCGATTGTGAAAGTTGAAATACCGGAGCTTACCCCTTACTTTTTCGGGCAAATGATATATTTCTTCGAAATGACATGTGCCATAACCGGACTTCTTATGGGGGTAGACCCCTTCAATCAACCGGGTGTGGAGGGTTACAAAAGTGAAATGAAAAAGGAGCTTATGAAATAAAATGGCGTCAAAAAATGACAAGGATTCATTTTTTAAGAAGGTTTTGCTGTATTTAGTGATATTTACCGTGGTGCTTACCCCGATTCAAATGGGGGTCCACAAGCTGGGAGGAATCAGGCTTTTCGCCGGTACAGCAAATATAATGAGGGATATGGAATATATCGTGGATCCAAACAGCCCCTTTTACAAAGAATTTAAGGATAGTGACAGAGTAAACGTACTGGCTCTTGGGGTAGACGGCGGCATGACCGATGTAATAATGGTAGGGAGCTATGACCTAAAGAATCAACGCGTGGATGTTATCTCGGTGCCGCGCGATACATATTACGAAAGAGAAGGACGAAAGGGAGCATCTTTGAAAATAAATGCTGTTTACAGCAGTGAGGATGTTATCAGGACTGCGGAAGCGGTCAGCGATGTTCTGCTGGGTATGCCGATAAACTACTACGTCGTAATAGATTATGACGATGTAAGAGAGATAGTTGGTTCAATGGGAGGCGTACCGATATACATAGAAAAGCCGATGAGGTATACCGATCCCTACGACAAACCTCCTCTTCGTATAAACATACCTGCAGGTCAGCAGACTCTTGACGGAGATAAAGCTGTAGAATATCTGAGATACCGTGCGGGCTACGCGCAAGGGGATATTGGCAGAATAGATGCACATCGTAAATTTATAGAGGCGGCATTTGCGCAAACCCTGAAGTCGGGGCTTGTGGACGTTGCCAAGACAGCGATTAAGACCGTCGAATCCGATATATCGCTCGGGAAGACGACTCAGCTTGCGATGAAGGCGGCGACGCTTGACAGCGAGGATATGCAGACGTGGATGGTGCCCGGCAAATCCGGAACACGAGGAGGATTGTCCTACTGGTTCCCTGATGAGGGCGAAACTGAGGACATGATTTATGAGATGTACAAGGACGCTGAGGAAGAATAGAGAAAAAAATAACTGCATATAAACAAATACAAGCCGACAGGATTCGCCCTGTCGGCTTGTCGTTATAAATGTTTAATTTAAAAGTCTCTCGGTCAGCTTTGTTTGCTTATTTAAAGCTTTATTTGCTCTTATCTGCTCCCGCTCCTGCACCGGCTCCTGCGCTTGCATCCGCTGAGTAAGGAGAGTTATTGTAGCTGTACAGAGCCAAATCGTAGCCCAGGATTGAAGCGGATAGACCAAGCTGCGCTAGATACTCACCATTTTGTGCCGTTTGAAGATCGGCCATAGTGCAAAGTCCTGCGTCATACTGGAGCTTTGTCAGTCTAGCTGTTTCTTTTGCATTTTCGTAAGTCGCTTGCGATACGGCAAGACCATTTTTTGCATCATTCAGAGCCATATACAATGCTCTGACACTGTGCTCTATCCCTGATATGGATTGAGTATATACTGTTTTAGCTTTGTTTAGCTCCATCTGCGCGCTGAGGTATTTTACGGAATCTCTCGGATATCCGACAAGGGATGCAAGCTCGAGGTCCGCTATCTGCATGGCAAGCTTTGCGCCCATGATTTCGGTTCTGTTTTCATACGCCAAATTAATCGCATCTGTAAGAGGTATTGCAGCTGTATTAATTACTACAGGTTTGTCCGTAAATGTGACCTTTTGCATCAAGTCAAAGCCCATAGCAGTATTAAACGCCATTTTTACATTTTTAAGGCTTGTCAGTGCAGCTGCCTCTGCTGATTTTGCTGTAAGAAGAGCTGACTCCGCTTGCAAAAGATCCTTTTTTGTAATCATTCCCAGATTGAGCTTGAGTTTTGCATGGTTGTAGGTAGTTTCGCTGATTTTTGTTGCTTCCCCTGATATTCTGTAGTTCTCTTGTGCCTGTAGAACTCCGTAATAAAGCTGTGTTGCCTGCGATTCGACATTCTTCATAGATGCGTTGTATGAGAACTCCGCCAATTTTTTATAATAGTCTCTCGCGAGCTTTGCTTTCTTTCCATCTGTTCCGGTTGAAGACACGCCCGCCCCCCGAATAGCCGGATCATTCGGCGCTTTTTCTGCTGCTCTCATCATTGAAAGCGCTTCGCTAGAACTCTTGCTTGCCAGCTCGTGACTTTTTTTCGTAAGCTCGATATTCTCGGCTTCAGGCCCTTCTGTCTGCATTCTTTTTATCGTGTTTGCAAGAGACAGCTTTATTTCTGTCCCGGTAAATTCCATAGTTGCGTTCGCTACGGGCGTAATTGCTGCGGTCTGGCTATCGACAGCGCCGAAAGCGGGGGCAGCGGTGCCGGTTATAAGCCCTACCGTGAGTAACGTACAAATAAATTTCTTTTTCATAATCCCATTCCCATTCCTTTCAAAAGTCGACCTTATGGTCAGCTTTATTATATAATTTCTCAGAGGTTTTTTCAATTAAAGAATACAAGCTTTAAAAAAATATTAAAACCGTAGATTTTATCTTTTTTTGTCGATTGACTTTT
>JAQWFH010000043.1 GCA_028704515.1 Eubacteriales bacterium | reverse complement strand
CAGGAAAATTTTGAAGAAAATTGCCTTAATTTGCATATTTTTTTATTTCTCTTCGGAGTCTGCTTATTATCTTTTTTTCCAAACGTGATATGTATGATTGAGAAATGCCCATTTTATCGGCAACTTCCTTTTGCGTCATCTCCTTTTCACGTCCCAGTCCAAATCTCATTTCCATTATTTGCTTTTCTCTTGGAGAAAGCTTTTTCATTGCGGCTGAAAGCAACTTCCTATCTACCTCATCCTCTATATTTTTGCATACGATGTCGCTCTCCGTTCCCAATATATCTGAAAGCAGCAATTCATTGCCGTCCCAATCCACATTGAGTGGCTCATCAAATGAAATCTCACTCTTTCTCTTATTGTTTCTCCTAAGATACATAAGTATTTCATTTTCTATACATCTTGATGCGTAAGTGGCGAGCTTTATATTTTTATCTGCATTAAATGTATTTACAGCCTTAATAAGTCCTATCGTACCTATGGAAATCAAATCTTCTACATTTACTCCGGCATTTTCAAATTTTTTCGCAAGATAAACTACAAGACGGAGATTTCTCTCTATCAAAATCGCTCTCGCTTCTTGGCTTCCTGCCGAAAATTGGGCTATAAGCTCCTTTTCTTCCTTAAGCGTTAGAGGAGGCGGCAATGTATCGCTTCCTCCAATATAGAAAATGTCTCCGCATTCGTCTCTTTTGAGAAATAATCTTTTGATTGCCCTTATTAAATATGAAAGAATACCTCTTGTTTTCAACATTACACAAGTCCTCCCTGAATAAATTCCTGTCCAAGCAATAAGCTACATCCACCGCAATATTTGAATTCCCCGGTGTACACAGCGACAACAGCACTTTGCGTATACCGCTCACCTTCTATTTCTATAGAATCCGGCCGAAAGCCGTTGAGAATACCGTGATCCACTCCGGCACTCTTAAAGGGAACCGCACAATAGTGTGTCTGCAGCCAATCCTCACCCACGGCACTTTTTATTTTCTCCATTTCTTTCTCCGAAATTACAAGTACCGAGGCTCCGCTCACCGGCTCTTTTAAAGAATTCCCTGTATCAACATATCCAGATAGACTGAAATCCATTCCGCAAATTTTTATAGAAACATTTTTTATAAGCATTTCGCCCTTCAATTTCTTATGTAAAAATGAAGAAAACGCCCTGACAAATGTATATCCGGCAATGAATCCAATACCTACCTTTACATATGTAATTCCCTGCATATACAAGGCGCCTGCACCTATAACACCATAGCTTCCCGTTGTAAATAATATACATATAGCCGTTCCGCCGAGTATGAAACTTATAATCCAAAAGGCAAGAAGGCTTTTGCCAAATCCTTTTTTACCAAAACATAAAAGGATTAAGACCGCCGAGAAAATTGCGTTTTGCAAAATGGTAATCGCATATCCCCCATTATCCAAAAGTATTGTAAACGAAAAAAGACCGCACAGCGCGCCTCCTGCAAACAAAGAGAGCTTTTTAACAGAAAGGCCGGTTATCACCGAGGTCAAATAAATGATGCCCAGGCCCACTATGAAATTTTCCAGAAAAAGATATTCCGCATATATTTTCAATAAAAAAACCCCCTTGCATTTGTATTTTAATTATACATATACAAGAGGGATTATTTTGTCAAAGTTTGCTGTCGTCTATATTATTTTGCCACCTTTGCGGTGTTACAGAGAACTGCGAAAGCTGAAGGGTCATAAATCGCCATCTCAGAAAGCATCTTTCTGTTGATTTCGATATTGGATTTTCTAAGACCATCCATCAGCCTTGAGTATGAAATATCATTCATTCTTGCGGCCGCATTTATTCTTGCAATCCAAATCCTTCTATATTCTCTTTTCTTGAGCTTTCTTCCCACATAAGCAGATCTGAGCGCTCTCATAACAGCAGGGTTTGCCGCTCTGAATACCTTGCTCTTTGCTCCGTAAAAGCCCTTGGCTTGTTTTAAAATTTTCTTATGTCTCTTATGTGCATTTGCACTTTTTTTAACTCTTGCCATATCTCATATCCTCCTACATTATTTAGCCATTGCTCTTAACATTCTCTTCAAGTCTGCACTTTTCAAAACAGTTGCTTTTCTAAGACCTCTTTTTCTCTTTGCGGCCTTCTTCGTGAGAATATGGCTTTTGTATGCTTTGTTTCTTTTTACTTTTCCGGTTCCCGTCAATCTGAGTCTCTTGCACGCTCCCCTATGTGACTTCATCTTATTTTTAGCCATGTTGAAAAATCCTCCTACTATAAAAATGAGTTCTTTTTAAACTATTTATCCGATTTTGGTGCCATTATCATTATCAAGCTTCTGCCTTCAAATTCAGGTCTCTTTTCGATAACCCCGAATTCGGAAACTATTTCGGCAAATTTCTTCATTACTTGCATGCCTTTAGATGCATAATCCTTTTCTCTACCTCTGAAGCGCAGGCTGACCTTTAATTTGTCTCCATCTTTAAGAAATTTCAGAGCCGTATTTGCCTTAACCTGTATATCATGTTCCTCAATAAATGTGCTGAGGCGGATTTCTTTAAGTTGAGTTGTCTTTTGCTTCTTTTTAGCTTCTTTTTCTCTCTTTTGCAGCTCATATCTATATTTGCCGTAGTCGAGAATTTTGCATACTGGTGGGTTTGCATTAGGTGAAATGCTTACAAGATCAAGCTTTTTATTGTTGGCAATTTCAAGAGCTTCCTCAGTCTTCATTACCCCGAGCATTGTCCCATCGTTGTCGATAACTCTAATCTCTTTATCACGAATTTCTTCGTTGATTAAATTTTCCTTGCTAATAGTTCTGCACCTCCTAGAAAATTACAAAAGCGGATACCGAAGTATCCGCCAAAAACACAAATCATGTGTCGTTTTAGTTTTATTAACCCTAACAGCGAAAGCCGGATAAGGTGAGAAGCGGATAACTTCTTCTTCGTACCCATATACTATAGCACTGAGGATTTAGATTGTCAAGTGTCAATCCCTGTTTATTCAAGATTTAATTTTTTACTGAGTATATATTCACAGACGATGTGGAATGCAAATACTTTAATAATCTGCACCACCGTATATGCTATTATTATAAAATGCGTTGATAATTCCCCTCTGCGTAAATTGGTGGATATATAAGTGTAGATATCTGTTTCCGCTATCGGGAATGTCACACCAAACACCCAAACGATTATTGAAAGTAGTATCGATATGCCCACATAGGCCGCAAACGACCATGCTACTCTGTGCTTTTGCGCCAGTTGCCCTATGGACATAGCCGCATATACCTGATAAATTGTCGCCATCGTGCCGACTATACCCATTATAATTATTTCTGTTAAGTAAATATACCATCCGTCTATCCTCGCAAGCGCTCTTGGCAATTCTATTAATACCTCGCCAATCTCGTGAGGGCTCAGTGACGGCATCGCCAAAGCAGCCAAGGCCATACTCCCTACAATTACACTTGCAACCGCAATAACAGTTGCGGATAATCCCTTTGCGGTTATCATTTGTCTCGTCGTAACAGGAAGCGTAAACATCAGATATCCCTCTTCCTTGAGCAGGCCTTTGTAAAACCTCATAATTATGACAAGCATTGTCATTACTACAACAGCCGCAAAGAGCATTATAAAAGCAATCATTGTAACTACTTGAACAATAGCGGTTGAAAACGGCTGATACCAAAAGGCATTGGTATTCATCAGCAAGCCGTTCAGCAATGCAAGAATCAAAAGTGCCGGCCATGCTATGAGAAAAATCCTCGAAGTAGCTTTCATTTCATATTTAAAAAGTTTAGCGAACATTATTCTCACCCCCAGCGTTCGGTACGCTTTTGAACATATCTCTGAACAAAGCATCCACAGATTTCCCCTCTTTTTCTCTGATGCTGTCTACTGACTCCTGCAATATTACTCTTCCGTTCTGCAGGAAAATAACCTCGTCAAGAACACGCTCAATATCTGTAATCAGATGCGTTGAAATCAATACCGTAGCGTTCTCACTATAGTTCGTCAGAATAGTGTTCAGGATAAAATCCCTCGCCGCAGGATCGACCCCCGCTATAGGCTCATCAAGCAAATATAGCTTCGCCGCTCTGCTCATTACGAGAATCAGCTGCACCTTCTCCTTCGTCCCCTTCGAAAGTGTCTTAATGCGACTGCTCGGATCAATCGACAGTGATTTGCACATCTCCTGGGCTTTTTTGCTGTCAAAGTCGGCATAAAAGTTGCTAAAAAGCTTCATCATATCGTCTACCTTCATCCAGTCATCAAAGTACATCCTGTCGGGCAGATAGCTGACGATTGACTTTGTATAAACACCCGGTTTTTGATTATCTATAAGTATTTCCCCTTTTGTAGGCTGCAGCAAGCCGTTCAAGAGCTTTATCAATGTGGTCTTCCCTGCCCCGTTAGGACCGAGAAGTCCTACTATCTTTCCCGTGCCTACATCGATATTCACATCGGATAAAGCCAATGTCGGACCGAAGCCCTTACTCAGATCTCTACAGCTTATCAACTGATTGCTCATAAATCATTTTCCCCCAATTCTATCATTTCTTTGGCCTGTTCATTTGAAAACCCCAACTGTGCCATACCGTCCAGGTATCTCTTTACCTGTTGCTCGGCCATTTTATTTCGCACATCGTTTACTACATCTACAGACGATGTAACAGTACGACCAGTTGTTCTGTTTGTCTCCGTCAAGCCATCGTCGTCCAGCTTTGATAAAGCTCTTTGCATAGTATTTGGGTTAACACTTGCGTCTGCCGCAAGCTCCCTAACACTGGGCAATTTTTCCCCCAAAGGATAGACCCCTGAAACTATCCTCTTAGTTATCTGCTCTGTAAGCTGAATCCAGATGGGCATTGAATCATCTAATTTCCAATTCACTGTTTCGCTCCCTCCCCCTGATATATTGTACTAAGTCCTTAATACAATAAAACAATAATACAATTCGTTATATTTGTCAATACCTTTACTAAAAAAAAATAAGAGCTCTCGCTTATGAACCATTATCGCGTCTAAATCAGACAGACGACAGTTCAAAGGAAAAGCTCTTTTAAATTAAAAATTTATCACGTATTAAGTTTAACTGAAATATCTGAATACACCTTTTACCTTGCCCAAAATCTTAACATCCCTGACAATAATCGGATTCATCGAAGAATTTTCGGGCTGTAGCCTTACATGGTCGGCTTCCTTGTAGAACGTTTTAACTGTCGCCTCAGATTCAAACCCGTCAATCATCGCAACAACTATTTCACCGTTCTTGGCTGTATTTTGCTGCTCAACCAGGATATAGTCACCGTCAAAAATACCGGCCTCAATCATGCTGTCCCCTCTTACGGTAAGCATGAAATTCGTACCGACTCCTATGAACCTTGCCGGAACCGGGAATGACTCGTCTATGTTTTGGTCGGCAAGAATAGGTGTCCCAGCCGCAATCCTACCTACAACAGGTATATCTACGACATCCGTTCTCTCCACACTATTTAAGGATGAGGTCGCGCCTTGACGCTGAACCGCACTGTCATCGGTATCTACTACCATCAAGGCCCTTGGCTTAGATGGGTCCTTCACTATGTAGCCCTGGCGTACAAGACTTTCTATGTCCTTGTGCGCAGTAGAGGTTGATTTGATATTCAAATCGTTGCATATTTCTCTCACTGTTGGAGGATACCCCTTCTTGCGGATCTCACTCTTCATATAATCGAGTATCTTGCGCTCACGTTCCTTAAGATTATTCATATCCAACCTCCGTTCAAGTATATTCATACGAACATACTATCACATTTTGCGCAAGAAGTAAACGCTTGTTCACATTTTTTATTTAAAAATATATAAATTAATTTTCATCGACATCAAAGGCTTCATTTAAGCTATTTATTATTCCTCTAGCGCATGCAAACGCATATTTGCTTGGATAGTCCTTGGATGATATAAGTTTTAGATCGTTGTCATTTGACATAAATGCACCTTCTATTATAATGGCAGGCATGTCTGTCTTGTTAAGAACCGCAAGCTTAGGACTACTTTTTATTTTCCTGTCAGCTGCACCTACATATTTCAGCATTTCCTTTTGCACAGACTTTGCCACAGCTTTACTGCTTATGCCGTAAAGCTCCTCTTCCGTTTTGCCCTCTCCGTCGACCTTTTCATAGTAATGCACCTCTGTCCCATTCGGCGCTTCATATTCAGAAGAATTGTTATGTATGGAAACGAACAAATCGGCATCCTTCTCATTTGCAAATATAGGTCTGTCCTGCAGGCCCATGGATGTATCGCCTGTCCTTGTCAAATATATCGTTTCGATGCCTGCTTCCTCTAGGTATTGTTCTAGCAGCAGAGCAACCTTTATATTTATTTCTTTCTCATAGAGCTGATCTCGTTTTCCTTTATTTCCTATGGATCCCGGGTCCTTTCCGCCGTGCCCCGCGTCTATGACTATAATCTTATCAGCCGTTTCTTTCGAGGCCTTTGGTAGATCTGCCATATCGAGATTTACAGTCCCCTTATCAACATCAACATTTTCATCGGGTTCGTCGTCTTTGTCCGGAGTTTTGCCCGGAATTGGGTCCGGGATTGGGTCCGGTTGGACGACATCACCGGATTTTGCAACATTAACAGTCCTTGAATTGTCTTCCCAATCTATTCCAAATCCGAGGTTTTCGGCCATAAATCTCACAGGGATCATCGTACTGCCGTAATAATCATAGTCGTGGTCAATTATCAGAGCAGGCATGTCCAATTCTTTTGATGCACCGTTGACCAGTGCAGTTTTCTCTCCTATAGTCAAAACAATCTCTTTATCATAATATGAGGTCGTGACGGATTGCGACTCCTCATTCCACGTGACCAACGCCCCCGCGGCTTCAAATATAGCTCTTGCCGGAATCAACGTGCGCCCGTTCTCTTGCCCTTCGGGTGTTATGATGATCGGCGGAGTGGTTTTCGGTCCAAAGTCTACGGGAAGCCCGTTATATGCAAGTGTAATCGGATGCTTATTGCAGAAATCGAGCCCTGCCTTTATATTGATATCCGTTATCGTCGCTCCGTGTACCGGAGCTGCAAATGAGGTCACCCCTATTGTAAATACTGCCATAAAAGTCAAAATTAGTTTCTTCATCTCTTCCCCCAATCTGACAGCCTGGTGTTTATGGTAGGGCATCCGGGAATCGAACCCGGACCAACAGCGTCGGAAGCTGTTACTCTATCCATTAAGCCAATGCCCCATAATGTCAAGGCTGCCAATGCTACATCATTTAATCCTTTTCAATCTCCCCAAATCCGCTTCCTTTACCCCATACACTATCAATATTTACTACAGTCATCAGCGCTCGGTTGTCGCACTTTGATACAAGCTGTTTTATTAATATACTTTCGCGAGGCGAGCAAAGCGCAACAAGCCTTTTTGCCGAATTCCCAGTATATGCCCCCGTTATTGTATCAAACGTAACCCCTCTGCCTAAATCATTTAATATATAGTTGGCGATTTTTTCATTTCTTTCCGAAATTATTTCTACTCTGACTATTTTTGACTGGAGGCCAAAAGCAACTATATCTATAACTCGCGATAATATAAATGTGGTGATTAAGGCATATAACGCAATATCTCTGCCATATACGACGCCTGCCGAAATTATTACGACTGCATCTACGACAAGAAGAATTTTACTTAAATCAATGTGATTTAGCCATCTCAATTTTATTATCTTAGCCAGTGTATCTGTGCCGCCCGAGGAATACCCTCGGAACAGTATAAATCCATTGCACATCCCCGAAAATACGCCGCAATAAATGCATGCGAGGAGCCGGTCGGTTTGCTCAAGCAATTCAAAATTAAATTGCTCGAACAAAAATAGTATAGCAGGATACATAATTGTTAGCAATAGTATTTTGCGGGCTTCCTTGAAGCCCAGGAGAGCAAAACAAAGCAAGAATATTGAGAATGCAAGGCAATAGTACAATATAGAAAAATCTACATTTACAAACTTTTGAAGAATTCTCGCAATTCCGGTAATACCCCCTGAAGCCAGTCCATTCGGAATCATTATATATACAGTTGAAAAAGCCCCGATACAGCACGCCATAAGAAGGACAACTATGTCCGCAAAAAATTCTCTTGCCTTCTTTTTGAATGCCTGTTTTTCTATCATTTTAATACCTTTATTGCGCTGTTACCAAATATATCGGCAACTCTTACGCTTATATCTCCTTTTTTCTTACAGAGCATCTTTTCCTCGCACTGGGCTTTTGCTTTATCCCTCATCCTGAAGCTTTGAGGTGTATGCAAAATCCCGTCATAATTGCAATCTACGCTCCAATAATCCAATAATTGCAATGAGTTATCTTTTATAATCCTTTTTATCTTCGCCATATCGGCCTCGCCTACAGGTACGGAGGATAAATTCTCCGGTCTGCAATCCGATATCCTAACATCAACTATGTTGTCGGATGTGCTCGATACATGTTCTTCTACTTCCGCGGCAAACGCACATTTACCATTGTCGACATCCCCGAACATAATAGTAAAATCCGACTCGTTCAAAATCAGCCGCTTCTGTGCATTCAGAGCCGCCGAAACGCCTATATCACAATATATCCAGCTTCTGCCTGCCTTTTGGGCTGCAGCAGCCATCGTTCCAGAACCTCCGAAAAAATCCGCACATAAATCACCTTCATCGGTGCAGGCCATTATGAGCCTCGTCAACAGGCTTTCAGGCTTTTGAGTAACATAGCCGGTTCTCTCGGCAGAGGTTCTCCCCACCATGTCAATCTGCCATACATCCTTCATATTGACCATAGTATACCAACCTGCTTCATCTCTATACTCTTTAACGCCTTTAAATCTATACGGCTTGTAGCCTCTGTTGTAGGACTTTTCCTTCAGAGTATTAAACTTGTAATCCTTCGATTTTGAATACAATAACAGCGTATCATGCTTACGCGAAAATCTTTTCTTGCTGCTTCCGCCGGATTTGTACTGCCACACTATCTCGTTTACAAAATTTTTTTCTCCGAAGATTGCATCCATGAAAATTCTGGCATAATGCGAAGCGTGCCAATCCAAGTGTACACATATCAAGCCATCATCGGTGAGAAGCTCCTTCATCATAAGAAGGCGGCTGCAGAGCATCCTGAGATAAGCCTCTATCCCATCCTTCCATGAGTCGCTGTATGAAAGCTGCTTTATTGCAGGAATTGTCTTCTTGTCTCCATATTTGAGCTTTATATCAGAACCGTAATTTAGCTTGGAGAAGAACGGGGGGTCAATGTATATAAACTGAATTTTTTCGCTCATATCACGTTCATCCGCAAGAAATCGCATGAATTCCAGATTGTCTCCCACAGCAAGTATATTGCTGCCGTTTCCAATACGCTCTTGTTCCTTAAAGGATACTTTCTTTACTTTTGAATATTCTTCTCTGCTTTCGGCAAGTATTGACGATAACCTCTCGAGTAGCTCCATCTCACTTCTCCTTTTCACTCTTAGGCAAAATCGCATCCCGTTATTACTGTCTTCTTTTGCTTTTATATAATCTTTTCTTATATATATTTATTGCTATTTTAGCGTCGCTTGATATTCAAAATTTGTCTGCCAGTCATAGGGAACGATAATACTGCCGGCTTTGATAAGTTCTGAATATTTTTCCACCTCTTTCATCACATCAGCAGATAGCTTGCCCGCTTCATTGCTAATTTCAATGCCGCCTTGCTTCAAGCCGTAATTTATATCCTTTCCGTCGAACTTGCCGCTTGCAACCTTTTTAATAATGTCATACACTGCAGTGTCTGATTTCCTTACGGTTACACATAGTATATTTTCTGATTTATCAGCAAAATCATTTCCACTTCCGATTACATTAATTTTCTTCTCCGATGCCGCCTCGAGAACACCTATATAGGCCTCTTGTATAGGGGCATACACTATGTCAGCTCCGAGCGCATTTTGCGCTACAGCTACCTTCTTTGCCTCCGCACCGTCTGTAAAGGTTCCAATATAATTTTTCGAAACATAGGTGCCTTTCTTGGCAGCAGTAACTCCCGCATCAAATCCGTACTCATAGCGATCCTGCTCTGCGGACCTTTCTCCGCCTATAAAGCCGACTGTATTAGTCTTTGTTGTCATAGCCGATGCAATGCCTACAAGAAAAGCGGCTTCCTGGTCGTTGAAGGTTATTCCCGCAACATTATCTCCGATTTCGCCAGCTCCAACAATTGCAAATCTTTGTTCCTTGTATGCAGTAGCGACATCCATAAGAGCAGGCTCAAATTTATCGCTTACAGCAATTATAAGCAGCGGCTCCATCGATACGGCTTGTTTAAGCGCCTGCATATAACCTTCAGGCGATGTCGATGAAATGCAGTAAGGATTTATTCCAAAGTCATCCTTTGCTTTTTCGGCACCCTCCCAGCAGATATCATTAATACCTCCATTACCAAGTCCTCTTTCGTCCGTAACGAGTATTACAAGGTTTTCGTCGGCCTCCTGCACTTTCTCTTCTTTTGCGCAGGATGTCATGGCAAATATAAGCGACAACGATAATATGATCAATGTTAATTTTGTAATTTTTTTCATAAGTGCCTCCTAAGAAAATTATACCTTATTTTTTTTAAAACTCAAAGTCATTTATCAATATATCTCAGGTCTGAGGCTCTTAAGGAGAGGTAGCTCATCTCTCACCAAATCCAATCTCTCAAGGTCAATTTCCGCCATCAGCAGGCATTCCTTTTCGTCGGCATGGGCAATAAAGCTTCCAAACGGTTCAGCAACACATGAGTTTCCATATGCTCTATATGGTGCGCTTTCATCTCTCGCGGGAGCAGCTGCAGCAAAGAAAATCTGATTGTCAAGCGCTCTTGCCCTTATAGACAAATCCCAATGGGCGGGACCCGTAGTCATATTGAATGCCGCAGGAAGTATTATCAGCTTCGCCCCTTGGAGTACCATTTTTCTAAAAAATTCAGGGAAGCGTATGTCAAAGCATATAGCTATTCCAACCTTACAAAATTCAGTATCGATTATGGTTATATCGTCACCTGCGGAGAAGCTCTTCGATTCGTAGAAAGTAATGCCCTTCTTAACTGTTCCGTCGGCAAGAATCCTGTCCTTTATATCTATGTCAAATAAATGCGCCTTGCGATGGCGCCCTATAAGATTTCCGCTTCTGTCAAACGCAAAGCAAGTGTTGTAAAGCTTATCGCTCTCTTCATCGCGCTCCGGAATGGTTCCGCCGATTAAATATATGCCAAGTTCTTTCGCCAGGTCTGACATCTTGGCGACCGTTGGCCCCTTCTCTGTCTCGGCATATTCTCTAAAGTAACTATTTGAATACGGGCAGTTCCACATCTCAGGTAAAACTGCAAAATCAGCTCCCTCGGCGGCTGCCTGCCTTATATATTTCTCAGCTGTATAAAATGTTTCTTTTTTGTTTTGCTCAACATCCGAAGCCGGTGAGCCCAATGTCTGGCATAACGCAAGTTTAAACATCCGATTCCCTCCCTTTGTTTTATTTGGAATTAGTATATCACAATTTTACCGGCATCGCACCCAAAAGGCGTGCAAAGAAATGAATTTCAAGACACGCATATAAAATCATGTATATATGCAAACAATAAAATATGTGATTTTATTGTTTTTATAAAAACATCAACATGTTATGAATAAACAGCGTTAACATTCGCGAGATTTATCCTTTTATTTTAGGAGGATAATTATGAAATTAAATTGGGTTACGTTAAAAGTCAGCGACCTGGAAAAGAGTATGCGTTTTTATACAGAGCTACTTCCCCTTCAAGTAGCAACTAAAATCGGAACGGACGATCATCAAATCGTGTTCTTAGGTAAGGATGATAGCGCAAAGGTAGAATTGATATATGAAAAGGGCGGCAATGTCGAAAATGCCGGAAAAGGCGTTTCAGTAGGGCTCGAATGCGATAATTTGGATCAATTGGTCGACAAATTAAAAGTGAACAATCTTAATGTTACAGGACCGATATCTCCAAATGCGCACATCCGCTTTTTCTTCGTACAAGATTCTGACTGATATACGATTCAGCTGGTCGAGCAGAAGAGAGGCTAACCTTATTTCTCATATTCATATTTGACAACAAATATCTCCAAAGGGTCATTTCCTCTATTGCCTAATTCGGAATCAGCACCCTTGGGGATATTCACCAGTTGCCCTTCCTTAAAGATTTTAGTTTCTTGATCCTCAATTGTTAGGCTCAACTCCCCTCTAACGATTAGGGCATATACAATTGCATCTGTCGGATGCCTTGGAAACACCTTGCCCGCCGGAACCACGGCATGATTCATGAGAAGCTTCTCTTCCTTGAAAATATTTTCAAATATTTCTTGATCAGTTATTGTATAGCTATAAACCTTTTCCATATAATTGTCCTCCATTATAAAATGATTTTTTGTATATGATTATTTTACGCCGGCTTAAGCAGCGGATGGGTGTCCACAATAATCAAATTTTTCAAGGTGTTCCATCGTTTTACTCCATCATGTGCATATTTTACACGCAACAGCTTCATCCTCAATATCTGCCGATATTATGTCTGAATAAGCTTCTTTGTGTTTTCTTAGCCAGGTATTGGCGTATGAACAGGTAGCTGTAGCCTTCAGTGATTCTTTTCTGAAATATTCGGCAACAATCTCCATCATTTTTCCGGCGATGCCTTGCCCTCTGAGCATCGGATTGACATAGGTATGATCGACATTAACCTCCCCGTTTGCTATATGAACGAAGGTCGCCTCCGCCAGCAATTCATTTTTTTCGTCTACGCTGTATATGCGTCCGTTTTCATATTTCCAATCCATTTCTTCCTCCAATTTTTTCGTATTTTATTTTTTTAGTATAATTTTAACATCTACGTCTTAGTGTAGCAAGATAATACCAAAAGAACCCCTTAGAATTCTACTCCTTCGGGGTTCATCTTCAATAAGTTAATAAGTTGCGTGCCTGGCACCGCTTTATTTGAAAGGCGATACTGCTCTTCATACCATGAAAGTTTGACGGCCATTTCATCGACCATTGACAAAAGACGCATATTTTGTTGTTCGAGTTCTTCTCTTGAAAGGGAGGCTAAATCCCTTGATATTCCAATGTTTTTCATGCTTTAATTATACCATAAATTTATGTCAAAAACAAGAAAAAATTAGCCTATGAACATTGAAATTTCAACATTAATCTTTACAGTACAGTAAATGTTTTATGAGGAATGAATTTCTCCATAAGAAGCCCGTCGAGCAATCGGTTCAAATCATTTATTGTCACATCTGTCGTGCAGTTTTGCTCCGAAAGGGTTGGCCAACAGAAGCGACCACGTTCACGGCGTTTGTAGTAGAGAGCGAAGCCGTCCTTGTCCCAATGCAAAATCTTAATCTTGTCTTTGTTTTTATTGCAAAAGACAAAGATGGCTCCCTCAAACGGATCAAGCTCAAAAGATCCTTGGACCACAGCCGCCAATCCATTGATTGATTTTCTCATATCAATGTGGCTGCAGGAAAGGTAGACGGTGGTTCCGCGGGGAAATCTTCGGATTGTCACAGCGCTCTAAGAATCCTGAGCACTTCGGAAACCCGCTGAGGATCGCAGCCATTCTGAAGCTCAACGGTAAACTCGCCGAATCGAACATTGATACTGCCCGCGACCGTTCCGAGATCTTGGGGAAGATGTATTTTCGCGATTTCATTGCCAAGGGGCATATCGACTTTGAGCCAATTTGTTTGCCTGCTCTCATCTTCTGCCTCTTTCTTGAGCTTGCGAAACCAGTACCGAAAAGTGCTGTATGGGATATCTTTGCTCTTGCACCACTCCTCTTGCTTCATCTCGCTTGCTTCCAATTCGCAAAGTCTGGCGAGCCAAAGCTGCCGCTGCTGTTCTCTTTCTGTTTGGTTCATAAAAAATGCTCCTTCCGTCACATGTGTGCATGTTTGGTAAGGAACATTTTTTCATACTTGTTTTATTAGTTCAAGGTGCATGCTATTTGACGCTCACGGTTTACGGGGAATTTGCGATTATGTACGAAGGAAGGATACCTCTTTAAACTTCATTTCATAGGGCAAGAAGGGCGCCTTTTTTCAAAGGTGCCCTTGACATGCTTGTATTAATTATATATATTGGTTTCATAATCGGGTGCGTAAAAATGCACCTTTTGCAAATCGAATTTACCATAGAAAGCTAATTTACAGAGATTATTTCACACTCCCGCTTTTCTAGGGGAGGGTGATTGTTTAAGTTATTTGGTTTTGAGGTTGGTTAGGATGTTTATTCAACATACTTAGCGTCTACACTTGCTGCTGTCCAATCAACACTTTGACTTGTGTCATCTGTTTTTTTGTATTTTTCTGTATTACCTCCATCTACATCTCCGGATACCGCCTTTGCTGCACCAGATCCGGCGTCAGTAACTGTGATGGTAACATCGCCTTCGCCATTTAAGGTTAAGTTTCCACTAATGCCATAAGCACCGTCTGTTCCGCTTGCAGTTTTATTAACCGCTACAACTAGCTTGGCAGTATTTTCTAGTGTGGCATTGCCGTGTATACCATATGTTCTGTTTTCTATAACTTTGTGCTCAACTTCAACTGTTAGTTCAACACTACCTTTAACAGTGAGGCCCTTATCCGAAACACTGAAAACATTTATCCCTACAGCATATTGTGTTTGCTTTACCAGAAGTTTTCCGGTGCCTTGTATAGTTAGATTGTCGAAGCCTAATATGGTTCCAGTTTCTTGACCAGATTGGAGCACGTTATTATCGCCTGATACTTCGATAGTAAGATTATTTAAGGCGTTTGCTTCATATTCTCCGCTTGCTTTATGGATATAGGTGCCTGTGTAGTCGGTCATGGTTAGAACCTGATTATCATTATCCCAGGATAATTCAGAAGGTAAAGTACCATTTAGATCATAGTTCGTGCCGCCGATATCGATGTTGAGGACTGCTGCCGTCCATTTCGCATATAAGGTTATATCTGCTGTGATTGCATCTACTGCTGCTACATATGCTCCTGTACAAGCTGCATCTGTGAACCAACCATCAAATGTATATCCACTTTGAGACAATACTGGTGCTGTGTAAGAAACTCCTTCTGTAGCTGTTTCTGTTGCTACATAATTTGTTGCTCCTGTAATGTCTGCTAAGTCATTATTGCTTGTTCCTGCTTCAAGTGTCACTGTATAAGTGTCTGGTACATCTGCTGTGAACTTCGCATATAAGGTTATATCTGCTGTGATTGCATCTACTGCTGCTACATATGCTCCTGTACAAGCTGCATCTGTGAACCAACCATCAAATGTATATCCACTTTGAGACAATACTGGTGCTGTGTAAG
>JAQWFH010000042.1 GCA_028704515.1 Eubacteriales bacterium | reverse complement strand
ACGAATTGAAAATTGGATGAACAATTATCCTAGACGGTTGTTTAAATATAAAACAGCTAATGAAGTATATAAAACAGCTTAATGTAATTGGTAAATTATGGTGGGCAATTAAACTTGCAATTTGCAACGTCATTTCGCTTTCCATAAATTATATGGTAATATTTCAGAATTAGTGGTATATTTAAGATATGATAATTATTACTATTAATCAATATTATTTAAGGAGGAAATAAGAATGAAATGGACTTGTTCAGTATGCGGTTATGTTCACGAAGGCCCTGAGCCACCGGCAAATTGCCCTCAATGTAAAGTTCCCGCAGATAAATTCATCAAAAACGAAACAAAAACTAAATGGACTTGCACAGTATGCGGTTACGTTCACGAAGGCCCTGAGCCACCGGCAAATTGCCCTCAATGTAAAGTTCCTGCAGATAAATTCATGAAAATGGCAGAAGGGAAAACAGAGTGGGCGGATCAGCACGTTGTAGGCGTTGCTAAAGGCGTTGACCCTGAAATTATAGAAGGCCTCAGAGCTAACTTCACCGGCGAATGCACAGAAGTTGGAATGTACCTTGCAATGAGCAGAGTTGCTCACAGAGAAGGATATCCTGAAATCGGTCTGTATTGGGAAAAAGCTGCTTGGGAAGAAGCAGAACATGCCGCTAAGTTTGCAGAGCTTCTCGGAGAAGTACTTACTGACTCAACTGAAAAGAATCTCGAAATGAGAATCGAAGCTGAGGCTGGTGCTTGTGCAGGCAAGAAGATGCTTGCTGTAAGAGCAAAAGAGCTCAACCTTGATGCCATCCACGACACAGTTCACGAAATGGCAAAAGACGAAGCAAGACACGGCGCAGCATTTGAAGGTCTGAAATCAAGATACTTCGATAAATAAAGAATAGCGTTTAGATGCAAATCTCACTTCGAGAAATGCGCCTAATGCTCTTTATACTTGAAAAATTCGGCATAGTCGGTTGAAATACCGACTGTGCTTTTTTCTTTTTATATCATTTACTTGTGAATTTTAAACGGATTTAGTACAATATAATTATTAATTTACATTTTACTAAAGAATTTAGGAGCAATTTTATGGAGAATACATCACCTAATATCGGCGAAGCATTAAAACGGATACGTAAAGATATGAGCTTGAGCCTCGACGCCACAGCGCAAATGACAGGTGTGTCAAAAACCATGCTTGGACAAATCGAGCGAGGAGAATCTGTTCCTACAATATCAACGCTTTGGAAAATTTCAACAGGACTTAAGGTCACAATCTCAAATTTTATATCCGCTTCTCCGTCAGAGCTATCTGTTGTAAGAATTGAAGATATATCTCCTTTAGTCGAGGAAGACGGCAATATGCTTCTTTATAATATTTTTGCCTTCAACCCCGTATCGGGCTTTGACTATTTACAAATTCACCTCAACCCAGGATGCCGGCACAAATCCATACCTCATACAAATGTAGACACAGAATATATAGTTGTAACCAAAGGTACACTTGAAATGATTATAAACGATGAAACGATTATTCTAAAAGAGGGGCACGCTCTTTCTTTCCGAGGTAATTCCGAGCACACATACGCAAATCCGACAGACGAACTTTCGATATTTCAAAACGTTATACAATATATATAGTACTTGCACTAATAGGGAGTCGATCAAAAATCATTATAGTAATACAGAGTGATTTTGAAACGACTTCTTTTTGTTTTGGGAATATTGATTTGAATGCTGATTTAAATATGAAAACACCTTGACAATGAGATTTGGCAGGAGTATGTTAGGGGTATATATACTGTGCGTTATAACGCACAAGTTGATGTTTTTTATTAAGGAGGTAGCAAGATGAATACAACAGCTCGCATTGAGAGGCTGAGACAGAACTATGTTAATTCAAAACCGGCTATTTCTTGTGAGAGAGCGAGAATATTTACAGAATCTCACAAAAGAACCGAAGGTCTCCCGACTCCTATAAGAAGAGCCCAAGCTTTTTATGACTTTTGCAATGAGTTTGACATAAATATTTTCGAAGATGAGCTTATTGTTGGAACTGCAGGCGAATTTAGGAGAAGCGGTATACTGACACCCGAGTTTTCATGGAGATGGGTAGACAAGGAAATGGATACCTTTGACAAGAGGCCTCAGGATCCATACGAAATGACCGACGAGCAAAGAGCATACGTAAGGGAGCATATCTTCCCTTATTGGAAAGGACAATCCCTCGAAGAGCATTTCCTCTCTATTCTGCCGGAAGAAACAGCCAAAATAGCCGTAGATACAGGCATCGTGGATAACGATTCCAAGTGGAGGCAGGCTGTAGGAGAAATAACTCCTGACTACCAAGATGTCCTCTTCCCGCAAGGCTTCGCCGGAATACAGAAAAAAGCCGAGGAGCATTTGAATAGGATGGATTTCGCAAAAGCAGAAGACCTCGATAAAATAGCATTCTATAAATCCGTTATCCTCACCTCAAAAGGCATCATTAGGCTCGCCGAAAGATATTCCGAGCTTGCCGCTCGCATGGCTGATGAGGAAAGCAATCCGGAAAGAAGCACCGAGCTTCGTAAGATTTCCGAGGTATGCAGAAATGTTCCAAAGAACCCTCCGAAGAGCTTCCATGAAGCCATACAATTCGTATGGTTTACTCAGCTTGGAGCAATTATATCGGAAAATCCTCTTGCGCTGAATCCGGGAAGATTCGACCAATATATGTTTCCTTATTATGAAAACGATATAAATTCAGGAGCGATCACCAAGGATGAAGCGAGAGAGCTGATACAAGCTCTTTGGTTGAAATTATCCGAATGGGTATGGACGATTTCCTCGAATACAGCCGGTTTCTTTGCCGGATATAACCAGTTCCAAAATCTAACTGTAGGCGGAAGAAAGAGAGACGGCTCCGACGCCACAAATGAGCTTTCCTATTTATGCCTTGAGGCTACGGACAGAGTACGTACACATCAACCCGGGCTCAGCGTGCGCATACACCAGGATTGCCCGCAAGAATTTCTCGATGCCGTTACAGACCTAGTAAGCACGGGCACCGGCTTCCCGGCAATACATAATGACCAGGCAGGTAGCCAAATGCTGCTGCAGGCCGGATATGAACCGGAGGACGCAAGAGACTGGAGCAACTGCGGCTGCGTAGTTCCTCATTTCAGGAAAACGGGTGAATGGACATCGGCAGTAAATGTCAACTTTGCCGCCGCAATGGAATACGCCCTCAATGAAGGAAAGAGCAGAATGACCGGCGAAATGATGGGTCTCCATTCAATTCCTGTATCCGAATATAAGTCATATGATGAAGTAGAGACCGCGGTTTTAAATCAACTTGATAACCTTATCACTCATTCGATTATCGCTACTATAGTTGCCCAAAAGCTTCATACAACAATGGTCCCAAGACCGTTTCTTTCTTCATGCGTAGAAGATTGTCTCGAAAGAGGAAAAGACCTTGCAAACGGCGGAGCTCACTACAATGTTGGCCCTGTTCTTACAGGAATCGGCCTTGCCGTAGTAGCAAATTCCCTCGCAGTAATCAAGAAGCTTGTGTTTGAGGATAGTGTCACTTCCATGAGCGAGCTCAACGACGCGATGAATGCGGATTGGGAGGGATATGACGACCTTAGGACAAAGGCGCTTGCAGTTCCGAAATACGGAAATGACGATGACTATGTCGATTCAATTGCAAGAAAAATATCTAATTTCTATTATGAAAGAACGAGAACGCACAAAGACGTCTTCGGCTCATCGTTCAATTCCGCCTTTATGGGAATCTCCAACTATATACCTACAGGCAGGGTTGTAGGCGCCACCCCGTGCGGAAGAAATGCAGGAAAGCCGATCACAGAGGGTGTTTCCCCTTATGCCGGAAGCGACGTAATAAGTCCTCTTGCAGCAATGCGCTCAAGTGCAAAGATGAACCACGATGTCCACACCGGAGGCACACTTTTAAACCTTCGTCTTAGTGAGGACTTGGTAAAGACTCCCAAAGGAAAGAGAGATTTAGGTAATATCATACGCGCATACTTCTCTCTCGGCGCCTTCCACGTGCAGTTCAACACACTTTCAACAAAGGTGCTCAGAGAAGCGCAAAAGAATCCCGAGGACTACAAGGATCTCTTGGTACGAGTTGCGGGATACAGCACACAATTTGTGAACCTTTCCCCTGAAATGCAGGAGGCAATCATATCCAGAACAGCACACGAAACAATGTAACTATGAATTATAAAAGGAGGCGGGATAAAAAATGACTTCTTCCACAGACAAAGGAATACTGTTGCAGATGCAGGATTATTCCATTCACGACGGTTACGGAGTAAGGACTACAATATTTCTCGCCGGCTGCCCTTTGAGGTGCAAGTGGTGTGCAAACCCCGAATCCCACACTACAAACTCCAAACTAATATATTACAAGCATAAATGCAAGGACTGCGGTAAATGCGCCGCAGTCTGTCCAAAGAGCTTATCTCCAACAACCATGGAACGCCCCAATCCGTCTTGCGATGCATGCGGTCTATGCGTAAATGCATGCCCAAATAAGGCGCTGGATATCGCTTGCACGCAATACAGCGCGGGCGATATTGTTTCTCGCATAAAAAGAGACGCTATATTCTTCCGTTTTACGGGCGGCGGTGTAACATTTTCGGGAGGAGAGCCATTCGGGCAAAAGGATTTTTTGCGGACTCTTGCACACAAGTTTTTCTCGATGGGTATAGGTATGTGGATCGAAACGTGCGGTTATTTTAATTTTAGTGAAGTAAAAGATATAATCGAGATGCTCGACCATGTTTTCATGGATATAAAACATATGGATAGCAACATTCACGAGGAATATACCGGTGTAGGAAACGAGCTTATTTTGCAAAATGCCGTGAAAATATACGAGATGAATATACCAATCACCATTCGAATTCCTTCAATCCCGGGATTGAATCTTACCGAAGAAAACATAAAGAATACAGCCATATTTATGCGAAAGCATATGCCAAAAGCGGAAATAGAGCTACTTCCATATCACGAGCTGGGCAAGGCAAAATATATCGCGCTGGGCCGTGAGGATAGCTTCACAACCTTCACTGTGCCTACAAAGGAAGCTCTTAATAAGGCTTATGAAATTTTTGCAGAACATGGTATAAAAATAGGCGAATACTCATAATAGCACACTTTTGTGCAACTATAAATGCGGACCCTCCCCTCCGGGTCCGCACATCTTATTTATAAAGCGCTTACCAACAATTGCGGCGTGCCTTTTATTCCCTTTATATTATTGTCTCTTCATTATCTCTTCATTAATATATTCCAGATAGGAACTACATACAAATACATCGCAAACAGGAGCGTTACCGGAGGAGCCCCTATCATCGCAAGGGGCACAGCGCCCGCTATACCCCATGGTATCAAGGCAGCTATCAATATGACGGAATTCTCCAAGTACTCAGCTTGCTTGAGCGGTTCCTCAACGAGATCCTTCTGCATTTCATGAGAAAGCATTGTAGCCAATGTCTGATTGCAGCTAATTCCACTTATTATTATCGAAAGAATAGTCGTCACTGTAAATGGCCGTAATTTGAGAGCCATTTTTGATACTGCGTCCTTAATCCCTTGTAAAATCGGCGTCTTGCTGAAAACTCCAATATATGACGATGATATAATTACTATTATCAGAACCTCGAGCATCGAAAGCGCCCCACCGCCGTTCATCAAATTTCCCTCTCCGGCATAATAGCCGAATATAAGAGACTTTACGATTTCTCCGACCGCCATATCCTGCATGAAAAAGCAAATCACCGCAGAGCAAAGAATACTGACACCGATCGTTATGTATATCTTTATGCGCATTATACACATACCTATAATTATGATAACCGGCAATAGGAGCCACGGCGACATATTGAATTGTCCCAAGAAATCTACGGTTGATGATGCTGCGGGGGAAGATATCCTCTCAAACCTCCCTACAAGTGCATAAGCTACACAGCAAAGCAGAAACGGTACCCATGAGGTTTTAAGCATTATCCTTATATTCGTCCAAATATCTGTCTTCGTAATGCTCGCGACAAGCAGCGCACTTGATGACATCGGCGAACAACGGTCTCCTACGAATATCCCCGAAATAATTGCTCCGCCAACGACATAAGGATTCAGTCCCATATATTGAGCCATGTTAATGCAAATAACACCGGCTGTTCCCGCCGTGCCGAATGAAGTCCCTGTAAGTATTGACATTACAGTGCATATGAGAAATGCAAACAACGCAAAGTAAGAAGGATTTATCAAGCTCGCCGCATAATGCAGTATGTAGGCTATTATACCCCCTGCACGCCACGAAGCAGTCAGCATTCCTATCATGGTCAGTATGACAATTATTAGCCTTATGCTACTGATCCCCTCTATGAACATTGCTCTTGACGTCTTGGCGTCGTTTCCCTGCTTTCTCGCATAAAAATAGAAGCAGGCAAGCCCGATTAAAAGCGCATATACTACCGATATGCCTGCGCCTACACAAAATATCAACGATGCAGCAAATATGGCGATTACTATCCATTCCATAAGGCAAATCCTCGCTATAATGATCTTATTGCTTCAAGAAATTCATCGGCGTTTGTGATTTTATTTATCGAGCCCCTGAAGGCTGCCGACCCATGCACGCCCTTGAGATACCATCCGACATGCTTTCGCATCTCTCTGACAGCGCAGTATTCTCCTTTAAGGACGAGCTCATCTTCAAGATGCTTTATCATAATATTTTTCTTTTCTTCCAATGTCGGCGGAGCGGATTTCTCCTCGCCCTTCCAAAGTGCAACTGCCTGCCTGAATATCCACGGATTTCCCTGTGCACCCCTTGCGATCATCACAAAATCGCATCCGGTCTCCTTGAGCATTGAAAGAGCGTCTTCTCCGCAAAATATATCGCCGTTACCGATTACAGGTACAGATACGGCGTGTTTTACTGCCTTTATGATATCCCAGTCCGCCTTACCGCTGTAATATTGCTCTCTCGTCCTTCCGTGAACAGCAACAGCGGCAGCACCGGCTGCTTCAGCTGCCTTTGCAACCCGGACAGCACTTATACAATTATCGTCAAAGCCCTTCCTTATCTTAACCGTTACCGGTTTTCCCGCATTTTTGACGGCGGCCTCTACAAGCCTGTAAACTAAATCCGGCGACTTCATAAGTGCTGAGCCTTCACCGTTTTTCACGATTTTCGGAACGGGGCAGCCCATATTTATATCTAATATACTATTTTTTCTCTCTTTTAGTTCATTCGCAGCGTATGCAATCATTTGCGGCTCACTACCAAATATCTGGAGCGCTGTCGGTCTCTCTTCCTCATATATATAAAGAAGGCATTCCGTATTTTTATCGTTATAATACATCCCCTTGGCCGAAATCATTTCCGAGTACACCATCGCCGCTCCATGCTGCCTACATATTCTGCGGAAAGGCGCATCGGATACTCCTGCAAGCGGTGCAAGCAGGAAGGGGTTATCTAACTCTATATTTCCAATCCTAAAAAGCATAATCCTTCCTTCTTATTTAAAAATCGGAGCTCGGATATAATTTCCGTTCTCCGATAAGTATACAAACATAAGCTTTATTTTTTGCGGTTTTTTCTATATATGATTTCAAGTCCTTCCAGCGCCAAAAATCTATCTACATAATCTATGCATTCTATGCCTTCCGTTATCATGGAAGCCATTCCGCCAGTTGCAATTACCTTTATAGGCTTGTCCTCTCCGCAATATGCCGCGAGTTCCTTTTTCATCTTTTTAACGATATACTCTATTGCACCCATATGCCCGTATATAAGTCCAGACTGCATGGATTGTATCGTATTGCGGCAAATAACACATCCCGGCACTTCCAACTCTACCTTTGGGAGCTTCGCCGTTTTCTCCACGAGCGCTGATGATGAAATCTTGAGCCCCGGAGCAATAGACCCGCCTAGGTACTCAGCCTTGTCAGAAATAGCGCAAATAGTTGTTGCGGTTCCCGTATCTATTACAATAAGCGGCCCTCCGTACTTTGTATATGCGGCAACAGCATTTACGATTCTGTCCGCACCCACTTGCTTTGGATGGTCGGCTTTTATCATAATCCCTGTTTTGATCCCCGTCTCTATTACAATCGCCTTTATGCCAAAATATTTACGCGAAAAATGCTGAAGCGTATAGACAACTGAGGGAACAACCGTTGATATTATAATATCCCTAACTTCCTTTATGTCTAAGCCTTCATACGAAAAAAGCTGACCTATCAGCATCCCGTATTCATCTGCACTTTTGCCTGAATCCATGTTAATTCGCCAATCGCATATCAAGCGACTGTCCTTGAAAACGCCCATTACAATGTTTGTGTTGCCTACATCAAAAGCTAGTAGCATATAATTTCGTTTCTCCTTCTACCTAACGATTTTCTCAAGTCTCTTGAGCGCCAGTGAAATCGTAAGCCCTGGGACTATTCTGTTCCCTGTTACCTCAACTCCCAGCACATCATTTATCTTCTTAAGCCTGTATTGAACTGTATTTGTATGAATTCCCATTATCTCACTTGTACGCATGCTATTCATTCGCGCATCCAGCACGAATATTTCGAGGGTTTCAAGCAGCTGCTTTCCCTTATTTTCTCCAAGCTCCTTAAAAGGTTCCAAAAGCTCAATGTAGTTGCGTTTTACATAGTTGCCCTGCAGCTGTATGTTGATGCAGTTGCTTGTCAAAACCATTTCAAATTTGGAAAAAACATGCTTAAGCGGGAATAAGTTTTGCGCAAACATCCAAGTTTCAATTATAAGCCTGAACGCATCTGCCGCACCCTCAATTCCATCTAGCCCCGTTACGTGGAATATATGTCCTTCACTGTTCGCGCCTTTTAACGAATTGAAAATTTCATTGCAACGCATCCTTGCAGCGGAAAGCTGATCCGCTGAATTTGTGGAATCAGGGGAGTCATAGATAATAACCCCATATGTTTCATCGCCATCTACGCCTTTAAATACTTTCAGACCCTCCTCGCGTTCCAAATCATTAAAAAACTCATTGTCCTGCGGAATCCTTGCATAGAATACATTTATAATTTCATTGCCTTTCACGCCCACTTCACTTTTTAGGGTATAGGCAAGACTTTTATTGCCTCTCCTGAGTGCTTTTATAAACTCCGCTTTAGCATCTCTTTCAGGAGTGTATTTCCACATACCCATAGCAAGCTCTATGATTTCTGCCAGCTTTGTAATCTCGCTTGACGAATAGCGATCTCCGTTGTCGACAAGCATAAGATAATATTTATCATCCTTTATGGTAACGGGGCCCCAGTATGTTATGACACCATTTACATCCATAAACGTATCACCGACTCTATCTTGTACTTCGCGCTGCTCACCCCCGGTTTCTCGGTGAGCCGTAACAGCTTCCTCGATTTCAACTCTGTGCCGAGTTTCAACACTGAAAATCGGATTAAAGTCGGGGCTTACAATTACCATTTGAAAATCATTATTTACGGCTGCCGCTTTTGCCGCCGCTTGGAAGCTTGAATATCTTTCAAAATTCAAAAGATGAAATATCGTATTGTTGATTAAGCTGTTATTGAAGCTTTCACCAAAGAAAAAGTCCTTTAGCATTTTGTTTGCTGTTTCACCGGCAGTAGGCTCATCGCCTTCAAATATAATAATTGGCAATCTGTATAGCTCTGCCGCATCTTTAACAGTGCGCGCAATCTCCCGCACTACAACCCCAACATGGAATATTACAAGTGCCGAGCAGCCTACGCCCGCAAGCGCTTTTACTATTTCAATTTGCTCTTTTACATTATTTCTTACATGGAAAAACCCGGTCATTATCATTTTTGATTTATATGAGGAAACTTTTGCAGCTTCCGCAGAAGTAACTCCCTCGAGCACTACAACATCCTTGACAATGTTGGAAAGATCCCTTTCGGCAGCTACCACTTTTGCTTTCTCAAAAAGCTCCATCTGCAAACATTCTTTTACAGTCACCTTCATCCCCGGACATCTCCTTCCTTAATCCTTCGAGCGGTTATCATCTTCTTCGCTCTCATTGTTTGTGTAATCGTCGTTCATATAATCTTCGTCATAGGCTTCAAGGGCGTCCTCTTCCCTACTTAATGCTTCCGCCTCGAGTCGTTCTCTCTCTGCAGCCTCGCTGGCATTCATTTCTCTTATCTGCTCTTCCTCTGTCTTTACCTTGTCGGCTAATTCGCCTGCTGTGATTTCTCCTGTATAGAGCTGCTCAAATTGAGCGCCATCAAGCGTTTCAAGCTCCAATAATGCTTTTGTTACTGTTTGTAGCTTGTCAATATTATCGGTTAAAATTCGCTCTGCTTCGTTAAATGCGGAGTCAATTATATCCCTTACTTCTTTGTCTATTTGGCTTGCTGTTTCATCCGAATAAGTTTTTGTCGAATGGTAATCCGCTCCTAGGAATACCTCATCCGTTGTTTTATAGTTCACAGGGCCAAGCTTTTCGGAAAATCCATATTTCATTACCATATCCTTGGCTATCTCGGTCGCTCTCATGATATCGTTTGAGGCACCCGTGGATATATCGTCGAGCTTCAGCTTCTCAGCCACCCGTCCTCCGAGAAGATGTATTATTTGTTCAGTCATCTTCTTTTTTGAGCCGTAATACTTATCTTCCTTCGGCAGGATCATTGTAAATCCTCCCGCGCGACCTCTTGGAACTATAGTAACCTGATGCACAGGATCCGTTCCCGGCAATGAACGCGCAACTATTGCATGCCCGGCCTCATGGTAAGCCGTAAGCTTTCTTTCCTCCGGGGATATAACCCTGCTCTTCTTCTCAGGACCCGCTATAACCTTCGTTATGGCTTCTTCTATTTCGTGCATCTTTATCTTGAGGCCGTTTCTTCTTGCAGTTATTAAAGCTGCCTCATTGAGCAAATTCTCTATATCTGCCGGTGTAAAGCCCGGAGTTCTTCTGGCCAGCACCTTCGGATCAACATTATCCTCAAGCGGTTTGTTTTTTGAATGAACTGCAAAAATTTCTTCTCTGCCCTTTATGTCAGGGATTCCTATAACAATCTGTCTGTCAAATCTGCCCGGTCTTAACAATGCAGGATCCAGGATATCAGGTCTGTTTGTCGCCGCCAGTATAATAATGCCGGTATTTTCACCAAAGCCATCCATCTCTACAAGCATCTGATTGAGCGTTTGCTCACGCTCATCATGACCGCCTCCGATACCTGCACCTCTTTTTCGGCCTACGGCATCTATTTCATCTATGAATATAATGCAAGGCGAATTTTTCTTTGCCTGCTCGAAAAGGTCTCTTACTCTTGACGCTCCGACACCTACGAACATTTCAACGAAATCCGAGCCCGATATGGTGAAGAACGGAACGCCCGCTTCTCCCGCCGTAGCTTTTGAAATATATGTCTTTCCTGTTCCGGGGGGTCCTACAAGAAGTATGCCCTTTGGAATCCTTGCTCCTAGTGATTTGTACTTCCTCGGATTCTTGAGGAAATCCACTATTTCTTCAAGCTCTTCCTTTTCCTCGTCAAGCCCTGCGACATCCTTAAAGGTTACGCGTTTGAGGTCACTCTGACTTGCCATCCTCGCTCGGCTCCTGCCGAATTGCATAGCCTTGCCGCCATTCTGTTGGTTCATTATCATCATGAAGAAAACAACCATAAGCGATATCAGCAGCAATGTCGGTATCAGCTCTACGTACCATGGAGTCACCTGCGGAGGTGCACTTTTGAATTCCTTTATAACACCGCTCTGAATCTGCGGCATAATATACGCTTCCTCAAGCATTCCTATTTCTATAACAGATGGTACCAAGCATGTAAAAAGTGTACCGTCGCTAAGCTTACCGCTCATCGTTCTTACATTACTCTTGGTTGATTCTGTTAATGTTATCTCTTTTACCTTTTCCGCTGCCAAGTAGCGAGAAAGCTCCGAATACGAGATTTCTTTTACCTCTTTTTGATTGACACTCCCCTGATACAACCATGCAATGGATATAACCATCACAAAGATAATTACATAAACCCCTATATTTTTCATAAATTTATTCAATTTTTTATTCCCTTCCGTCCATCTTTCTTAATTCTGTTTTTAAAAAAACTAAGCTGTATAATTTTAGCACAGGCCCCTTGAAATTTCAAGTAAAACTATCTCTTTAGTTTCATCATTTATTTCATAAGAAACAGTATATTTTCCACGAATTTTTGATGACTTTATATTGTCGAGAGGAATATAAATAATTTCACTTCCTACTGCCGCAAGCAAAAGCTCCTCTCTCATTTCCCTCGGTATTTTCATGTCGGTAAATAAATCCTGAATCTTTTTGCGACCTATGCTACCGTCCGGTTTTCTTACGGCAATCCAATCGCCGCCTCTTCTTGTTCTGATATTCGGTTCGACTCCCGCCCCGGAAAGCTTTATTGCATCGAACGCAGCATATTCCACTTTGGAAGCCTTTAATCTATGCAGCTCAGCCTCGTATTCGGCAGGCGTCATATGAGTAGTTTTTAAGCTTACCTCCATTTGTTTTTTTCCCTGATCGGGCGAGGTAACTATCACGCTGTCATATGAAACCGATATATTGAAACCGCGGGGAAATTCGGCGGTTTTACCTGTAATGCCTTTTTTTATAAGCTCATCCGCAGCATTTATATGAACACGTTCTATATCCTTTTCAAGCCCACATATTGCAAGAGCCCTCATCAAGATTCTTTTCCTGAGTGCGGGGTGCTCTGCCTGCAGGGATTCGAGAGAAAGCTCTACTCTGCCCGGGCTTTCTGTTTTAAGTGCATCGTCATAGGCAGCCTTCGCCGACACGCTCATAAAGTCTTTGTCTTCGGTAGCGGAGGCGGCAAGCCTCAAAAGTGACTCCAATATGCCCGAATTGAAATTTTGGGCGATATACGGTAAAAGCTCGAGCCGTATCTTGTTTCTAGTATATACAGGTTGAAGATTCGTCATGTCTATACGCGGATTGAGATTATTATCAGCGCAAATTTGTTCTATTTCCGTTCTTGTCGTATCCAGCAGCGGCCGTATTATATCAAAGCCTTTATTGCTTTTCCTCTTGTACTCCATGCCGGCCAGCCCATCTGTGCTAGTTCCTCTCATTATCCTAAATAATAATGTTTCGGCTTGGTCGTCGGAATTATGGGCAACGGCTATTTTCACATTTTCCCCGATTTTGCAAGCAATATCATCGAAAGTTTCATATCGTTTTTTTCTTCCAGCCTCTTCACATGTGATTTTATTGGCTTCGGCATATGCCTCGCAATCAAATTTCACAGCTTCAAAACCGACTCCGTAAGCCTTGCTCAGCTCTTCGCAGTAATGTTGATCTTTCTCGGCTTCCCCAGGCCTAAGCATATGGTTTATATGCACGCATGTTATCCCTCTGAGGCCGAGCTCCTCAGAAAGCTGCTGCAGCACAAAAAAAAGGCACACCGAATCGGGGCCACCTGATAGACCCAATATGATGTAATCCCCTTTTTCAATAAGGTTATTTTGAATTATGGTTTTTCGTATTTTTTCCATACATCTTAGTATACCATAAAGTCTTTTTTTACGCTACTTTATTAATATACTTATTACCGTCAAATCGTCCTTTTCTCTCAAGCCGTAATTCTCAACGGCTCTGTTTACTATTAAATCCGCCATGGTTTGAGGATCCTTGGAATTTATGGAAGCTATTGCCGATGTAAGCCAGCCTGTAGATGCTTCCCCGTCACGACTTTGCTTCATTGAATCGGTCACTCCATCTGATACCATGATTATTTGATCTGACGGTCTGAGCTTTACAGTTACAAAATCTATGCGCAAATCATCGATTATCCCCATAGGCAATGCAGCCATCTTTATGCTTTTGACCGTGTTTTTTCTTTTTATAAATGTAGAGGCGGCTCCTATTTTGTATAGCTTTAGTCTGCCCGTCTTTTCGTCGAACACACCTATATCAATCGTCGAAAATATTTCGTCTTCAGATTTGAGGAGAAGTATTGAATTGAGCGTACGAAGGGATGTTTCAATTTCAAATCCAGCCTCTATCAAATCGGAGAGAGTCCTGACGGCAAGCCCGCTTTCGGCGGCAGCGGCCGTCCCTTTGCCCATACCGTCGCTCAGAATGAAAAGATGTCTACCGTCGTCCAAACGGCGGCAAGAATAACTATCTCCGGAAACACTCTCCTTGGAAAAATATGTTGCGGCGGCGGCCTGAGCCTTATATCTAGGCGATGCCTCGGTAACAGCCTGTAATTCACTTTCGCTCGCAATTATGTCGGATACCATCTTGTCTACCGTCTGTTCCATACCTCTGAATTGATAGGATATGATGCTCCTGCTGCTTTTTTCTATGCTGTATAGCTTCCCAAGAGAGGCAAAGCATTTTTTATATCTTTTAAGTGTCTCCAGACACTCCTCACCTTTAGCTGACGATATTGCAAATTTCTCATCGAGACGTGATGCCCACTTTTCCGGTAATGCCGCGAACACAGCTGCCGCTCCCAGTGCCGGGAAAATATTGCCGAGCAAAGCCCCGACCGATGCCAATACCAAGGATGCTGTATATTTGTTAAGGCCTTTAAAAATACCTGCGCCCAGGCCAATTGCAAGAAATGCGTAGATACCGATGATTTCTGTCATTCCACAAAAGTAAAACACAAGTGCCGTAGCGGCGCTCCCTGCAATCCCGGCGGACACTCCAAATCTGTATCCGAATACCATAACGACAAAAAAACCAGCCCCCATAGCTACTTCATTTACGGAGATAGGGACTAGCCCACAGAGCACTATGGCAATTGCCACACAAGCCGTCGTTATAACGATTTCCTTGGATTCCTCCGCCACTTTTTCTCGAGAAGTCAATATCTCTGCCGCTTTATCAAATATAAAATAGGAGAT
The DNA here is from genome assembly GCA_028704515.1 of Eubacteriales bacterium. Lineage (GTDB taxonomy): Bacteria > Bacillota > Clostridia > Peptostreptococcales > Anaerovoracaceae > UBA1440. The sequence continues at coordinate 716 of JAQWFH010000042.1, read as the reverse complement.
TGCAATCGCCGCGACTTCAAAAATTGTCTGCTTCAGATTGAATCTATACAGCAGGTCGGCTGCTAAAAAATATAACACATTGCATATGACCGCAGAAGATACGCATATAAGGACGCGATGCCAATTCTCGAATTTTATTTTCCCCGTTACAAGGAATACAACCGTAACAAGTATAACCGCCGATGCATCTCCGATAATTTGCGCTCCGGCCGCGATACGCACAGCTATCGCCCCAAGTGCTATGGGTAGCAGATAAATGCTCATCCGACTATGCTTAATTGCTGCCGCCATATACGCTATGGCAAAGGGATACGCACCTCCCGCCGTCTCAGCTCCCGCAGTTGCGAAAGCCGCAATGACAGCAATCACAGCGGTCGCCAGAATTGTTTTATCCCATGACATACCCGTGTCTTTTTTCAACGCTATGCTACCAATACCAACCTTCATATTATCCCCCCTAACGCCGTTTTGGAGAATTATACCAGAATGCGTTGTCGCAATATGTCAAAGAAGGGATTGTAGAATACATTTTTTCCGCCTCTTTTCGACATTTTCGATATACATTTGGATATACATAAAGAGGTACCTGCTGATATGATACTTCCAAAGTAGACAGTCTAATTAATTAAAATTAGATTATCTACTTGGAGGTTTTTTTATGGGAAGGAAAGCGAAATATAGCAAGGAAGTAAAAATTAAAGCTTGTCAAGATTATG